>NZ_AEXS01000155.1:0-21044 GCF_000204455.1 Paenibacillus sp. HGF5
ATGGCCGCGTAAATCAGCAGTTCGATTGGACCCTGCTCGGTATTTTCCATATGAATGTCGAATTTTTTCTTGTATTCTGGCTGCCATTGCGTCCCGATATTATCGAAATAACGCGGAAGCCAATGCTGCTCAGCCCAATTCCGCAAAGCCTTAATTAGATAAGCACGATGCTCGGCGAGATGTTGGTTCCCTTTGTTCAATTGCTGAACCCGCTCAATAACGGCAATGATCCATGCAGGATCCGCGTCAGGAAACAGTCCCTCGTCCAGGATGTGCCTAGACAGGAAAAACGTCTCCAACGGTTTGGTCGGATAGGTTCCCGCTTCTAGCTTATTGGCAATATAGGTTGCGATTCGTTCCCGTAATTGCTTCTTCTTTGTCTCATCTGCATATGTAAGAATGCAAAGGTTCAGGTCGCCTTCACGCACTCGAAACTTGCCGTTAAACGTAAACTGATAATCGATTAACGAGCTCGGCATCTCGTCCAATTTATGCTGCATATAAGTGGATAGCTCAGGAACGATGTGCTCTCGCACATGTTCTTCGGTCAACGGCTCACCAGGTGTCCCCCTGTCAATCGGCATCAATAAGTCCAGGTCATGATCCGCCATGCTCACCCTACCCTTGTCATATTCGAGCAGCGCATAGTCGTGAATCCCGATCTGCAGCGAAGTACGTTTTACGATGTCCTCCGCGTTTTTATCGCTGATATAGGCCATCCATTTGTCGATCTCCTGTTTCATTTCGCCCAAAAGTGTTTCCAGTGTCTGATCCATGTTCCACTATGCTCCTTTATATCAATTCGTATTGTTCCTCATCTACCCTAACACTCTCCATGATCATGACTTAAACCTCCATTAGCGGCCCCTTCATGGATTTGACCCCATACAAATCTTGGAATCTATTGCTTCATCTATGATACTATAAAACCGACTCATTTAAAGATCATTTCTAAGAGCATACATTCGATTCTGGAAATAGGAGGTTGTTCATTGAGCGCAAAACAATGGATCGCAAGATGGGATACGGAGCAAACCACCGAAGTCAATCAGGCTGTGGCTGCGGTTACAGGCAAACATAATATGCATAAAAAAGAACGGAGATTCCCTTCCTCTCCCTTTGGATTCACAGATGCAGGGCAAGAGGATTTCCGAGGTGTCACTTTGAGCGAGATTATCCAGTACCTGGATGTTCAGCATGTTGATTTATCTTTTGCCAAGTTTATGGACGGAACGGGTCTGAACTCATCCAGGTTCACGCATTGCCGCTTTGATGGAATGAAACTTGGCGGTTCGTTTGTGACGCGTCATTTCAATCATTGTTCGTTTCGAAAAACAAATTTAAAAAACGCCCGGATTGGAGAAAGGTTTGAGGATTGCGATTTTACCGGAGCCAATTTAAGTCACGCCATCGCACGCGACGCGGCCTTCGTTCGATGTAACTTCTCCAATGTTAATTTTCGCGGAGCACATCTGATGTACTGCCTCTTTGAAGAATGCAGCTTCAATGAAGCAATCTTTCATAACGGCTCCTTATCCGGAAGCCGGTTTGTAAGTGAAACAGCAGCTCTACCGGTTTGGGATAATACAATTATGGAGCATGTCAAGATCAACGGAAAACCCTTTGCTTAATTTTCGAACCTGCGAGCCCAACACCGCATCCACTGCCATGGCCCTCAAAGTCCTCGGGTAAAAAGCCGCGATTTCGCGGCTCCTTTACTTGCGCTAAAACATCGTCGTGCTGAATGCTGCGATGATTAGAGATCTGGTCGAAGCCGTATTTACCCATCAGGTTAATCTGCTGACCAACCTATCGATCCACGCCAATTCGCCTTGCACCTGTGAGACCGAATATAGTAGAACCTCGTCTCGGAACAACTCGTCCCCGCCCTTATCCAGTCTCCTCTCGATATCTGACAGCAGCTCTTCCAAGTCCTTTTTTCTCCTATGTAAAATCCGATTCCGGTCCTCCTTCGAAATGCGATCGAACAGGGACACTCTAACCATGAATTCGATTTGATGTTTTGCATTTTTTTCGGTGAATTCGTTAATGAGGTTTGCGATTTGTTCCCTCCCTGCTTCTGTAATTTCATATACATACTGATTCGGTCTGCCTACCTGCTCATTTCGATGCTTACGAACAAATCCCTCATCCGTAAATTTTCGTAATGTCGGGTATAACATGTTGTGATTCACGTCCATCAAATAACCGAGATCTTTCTGTATTTCTTTTTTTATTTCATACCCGTGTTTCGGGGATTTATCGATTTGGATCAGAATGAGAAGTTCAAGATACATGATCGTTCAGGCCTTTCGTCGACGGATTTGACAAAACTGCTGCATATTGAACAGCACATCTTTAGCGTATATGTTCAACCAAAATCCGACAAGGAAGAATATAAACAGAACTTTGGACATGGGTCATTGGAAACTATGACCAATTATAACAATATGTTAAATTAACATATGTTATATTACACTAGCATTGGAGGGAATGTAATGAATCATGAAATCATCTCCTTAGAGGAAATCACGCAATTCCGTTCACCGATCGAAGAATTCAATCCTTATGAATGGTACAAACACAAATTGCAGCATGAGCCCATCGTTTATAATCAGGCGACCCAAACCTGGAACGTCTTCCGGTACGATGACGTCAAGAGGGTTCTCAAGGATCATGAATATTTCTCTAGTGTAAGAACACGGACGATGATCAGCGTTGGCGCCGATAATGACGAAGGCCAGAAAATGAGCAAAATTAACCTGCAATCCGACCCCCCGGAACACCAAAAAAGCCGTGCCCTGATATCCGCCGCTTTCACCCCTCGCAGCTTGAAGCTCTGGGAGCCGCGCATTCAAGAGATTGCAGACCAGCTTCTGCAGGAAATGGGTGAAGCCCATGTCATTGATATCGTCCAACATTATGCCAGTGCGCTGCCGACAATCGTCATAGCGGATCTGCTCGGAGTCCCTTCCGAAGACCGGTTATTATTCAAGGAGTGGGTAAACCATCTGTTCCTTCCCCTGCCCAAAAACCATTCGGAAGATGTACAAGAACTGAAACGTCATGCTGCCAAGGAATATTACAACTATCTCTATCCTCATATCGTCCAAAAAAGAGCCAATCTCGCGGACGATATCATCTCCGACCTCATTCAAGCCGAGGTGGACGGGGATCGGTTATCGGACGATGAGATCGTCAGAACGACGATGTTTATCCTGGGCGCAGGCATTGAAACAACGACTCATCTGCTAGCCAATACGTTTTATTCCTTCTTATATGACAACAACCAAATTTACGGGGAAATCCAGGCTAACCGCGAGCTTCTTCCCAATGCCATCGAGGAAATGCTCCGCTATCGGTTTAACATTGCAAAAATGGATCGAACCGTCAAACAGGACAATCATGTACTCGGCGTGGATATGAAACAAGGGGATCTCGTCGTCGCTTGGATGAGTGCTGCCAATATGGATGAAGAGGTATTTGAGGATCCCTTCACCTTGAACATCCACCGTGCCAATAACAAAAAGCATCTAACCTTTGGGAATGGCGCTCACTTCTGCCTGGGTGCTCCGCTAGCACGGCTGGAAGCAAATATTGCGATAAGCAGGTTCATGGATTTCTTCCCGCGCATTGAACCCGTTCCTGAATTTAAACTGGAAGATAACCTGAGTCCTTCTGCGGCAGGACAAATGTTGACTCAGCTTCCTATCCGTGTTCATCGGTAAGGCTGACCTGTCTCAGTTCACTAGGTACAATCAAAAAAAGCCCTGCACAGCGAGGGCTTATAATATCGGGAGACCCTGCTTGTTTCTGAAATGACAGGGTCTCTCACTTATTAGGAAATCATTCTATTGTTTTTCCCTCTTGGGTTCGTACCAGTAGCCGGGCCGCCCGTTGTTTAAACGCATGAGCGCTTCCAGGAAGAAATAATCGCCCCAGATGACAAAATCGTCCGGCGCAATTCCCCCTCTGACAAAATACGAACCATGCCGCAAAAAGCCTTCTTCGTCCGGATTACCCTTCGTAAAATATCCCTGTACCATGGAATCCATGGAACGCCGAACGGCATCAAGGAGAAATTCCCTGCGGGGATCATCGCTTGACAGCTGGTCGGCGATTTCCAGCATCCCGCAAGAGGCAATCGCAGAAGCAGAGCTGTCTTTAGGCGTGAGTGCCGTTGGCGGAACGTCGAAATCCCAGTAGGCGACATGATCATCCGGAAGGCGGTCGATGAAATAACGCGCCATTCGAATCGCCGTGTCCAAGTATTGCGGTTCTTCGAAATAACGGTAGGCCAGCGCGAATCCATAAATGCCCCAAGCCTGCCCCCGCGACCACGTCGAACCATCCTGAAATCCTTGGTGGGTACCTCCGCGTACGGCATCCCCCGATTCGGGATCAAAATAAAAGGTATGATAGGATGAGGCATCACCGCGAACCAGGAACTTCAGGCTTTTGTCAGCATGAATGCGGGCGACTTCGGCATATGCCGATCTCCCTGTCTGTTCGGTTGCCCAGCACAACAAAGGCAAATTCATCAAGCAGTCGATGATGATCCGGCCGGCGTTTTGAAGGTCATGTTCAGGGCCCCATGCCTGGATAAGCTGAAGCGTGGGCCTCCATCGTCTCATGAGCGCATCAGCCGCCTGAAGAGCCGTGATCTTGGCCGCTTCGTCCCGTTCAACCATCCATTGCGCCAGGGCGGATAAAGAATACAAGAAACCGATATCGTGATGATCCAGATTTTTATGCTCCGCTAATCTTGCTTGAAATGAATGCGTGCATCGGACTGCAGCTTCACGGATATTGGAATCCTCACCGTACTCGCAGCTCAGCCACAGGATTCCCGGCCAAAATCCTTCCGTCCAATCCGTATGATCCACCAGTTGGTATTTGCCGTTTCCGTTTCCGACATGCGGAAACCGATCTTCAAACCGGGCGATATTCGCTTTGGTCGTGTGCAAGGTTTGTTCTATGATAGCGTTCCAGTCCATCTTGCCCTCCCGTAACTTATTCATTTGGTACGGCTCCATCCAAACAGAGCCCGCAATTCCATTCTCACCGCTATTTCGGCTCGACTTCGTCCAGGGTCATGCGGTATTCCAAATCCTTCATGTATGATCCATCCGCGTGCAGAAAGACCATACCGAAGTCCATATTCCCGCCGTTTCCATGGAGAATCGCGATCAGCCGGTTAAGGCCGCTCTTCAGGACAAGCTCAAGCTCTGGCTCCGGTATAAACTCGCCGTTCAAAAAAATGGCGTACGGTACATCCGATTGGATTCTCATGCATCCCTTGCGGAACGTCTCGGTTCCATCAGGCACCTGTACGAAGCAGCTCAAGAACCATGGCTCATTCGCGGCATGGGCGATCCGCATCTTTCCGTCCTCGGACCTCCGCTCTTTTTTCTGCATCCAGCCGTACAGGCCTTCTCCCAAATTATTCAGCGAATATTCGGGATCGGTATAATACGTCTTCATGGCTTCATAATCGACGTAGGGCGGGCAAGACAGCGCCATAACCGCTTCCACGGCCCATGCGCCGTCATCCTTCTCGCTCACCAGTAAGCGGTCATCGAAGGCAGCGCCCAGATTGGCCAGCAGACGAGTGTACAATCGCAGCGCTTTGTCACTGTCAAGATCAGTGAGAAGCTGCGAACAGAGAATGGAACCCGCCCCTATCCTCTCTTCAACGAGAAAAGCACCGGGTCGGCGAGCGTTCCTGCGGTTGATTTCAACCAGCGCAAGACGGCTGTATTCGGATGTGTAACCATTCACGAAATAGTCCTTCCAGGCAGTTCCCTCGATGCTTACGCAAGCATCGGCCGTGCCCGGCACTTCCAGCCGATCACTGGCCAGCGGCCGGTTCACGACATCACGCGGCGAAAGGAATACTTTATCGAAGCCGAACAAGTCAACCGGACTAAAGCCGCGCACGGCGTCGTGGGAGTAATCTGCCGCTAAATGGTAGGCCTCGTGCGGCTCCACGCGTACCGACCGGCCCAACAAGCGGGCAAGCGTGTCCTGCTGACTGCTGTCCGCCGGCAGGACAAGCACATGCCCGCCGGCTTCGGCATAGCGCTTGACGGCCTCGGCTGCGCCAGGCGACCCAAGCAGGCAGGCTTCGGCCACGAGCAGGCCGAAGGATTGCTCGGTGGATTCGCGCTCCGCAGCTTCACCTATCACCGCTGAGGCATCCAGCACGTTATGGCGCAGCCGAAGTCGGTCGAGGAACGCTGCCGCTGTCCCGCCAGGACTTACCAGCGCTCCTGCCGTCCGCATCGCCGGGACGGCAGCTTCCTCGGCCCGCCCTGCATAAGCCAGCAGATTGCGCAGCAGCAGGCACGCTTGCGGAACTCGGTCTAGATTGGCCATGATCTCAAGCTGATTGGCCAGAAACATGCCGCTCCCGCTCCGATATTCCAGCAGCGGCGACCAAAAATCCCCCCCATCGCCGAAATCGCCGGCGCTGCACTCCAGCAGCAGGGTGAAATCGCCATGGACCGGCTTTTCGAACGCTGCGCGTATGATCGGCAATGGCCCTTCTTCACGCAGGTCTTCGTGCCAGAACATCAGGTCCTTGTCGCTCAAGCCCTTCAGCACCGGATGACGGTAATCCCCCGCATGGGCGCGCAGAAACGGCCTGCGCGACAGCGTAAGCCGACCGAGCGACAGGCCGGTCTGCTCCAGCAGAAGCAGACGTCCGCCCCTCGCAACGAAGGCTTTAAGCTCCGCTTCCAGCCTGCCGTCCGGATCCTCCGCATTGCTGCCAACAATCAGCAAATCATCGGACGACAACAAGGCGATTACGTCGCGGTTCGCCCGTCCGCAGCCGGGTACAAGCCGGCGGATCCGGATATAATCCTCTTCAGATCCCCAGTAAGCCGCCGGGCGGCCGACTTCGACAGGATCATGAAGCAAGCTTCCCTGGACAAGCCGGTATTGCTTGCGCAGCTCAAACATCCGACGTTCGCCATGAAACAGAGTGGCCTTCAGCAATGCAGTCCCTTCCGTTTCCACGGGGATCGGAGTCCACGTGATTTCAAAGGCCTTTAGCTCGGCCGGCTCTTGACGGAACGTGAAGATACGCTCAAGCACGATCGTCTCCCCTTGCATGACCTCGCATTCAATCCGCACGTCTTGTGCAGACAACGTGTCGTTGAAGACGTCAAAGCTGCGCGTGATGGGCGCGTCGTCGTAGAAGCGGCCGTTGTATTCGGCCGCGAACATCGTAACCGGCTTCAACGCCTCCGCCATGATGGCGAAAGCCGGATTAGGAAGGTGCATCGGATGATCCGGGAGCATACCGTTGTTGATCGTCAGCGAATAGGCCGGGATCGTCTTGGGGCTGACGCCGGGCAGGCCTGGTTCCAACGGCGGAGCTGCGACGTCGTTCTCCGGCATCGAGCGCATGAAATAATGAGCGAAATTAAATGTGGCTATGCCCGAGACGCCTTGCCGCCGCGCATACTCCACAAACAGGCGTTCCTTTAGCGCCAGCCCGGCCGTGCTTTCGTCCGTACCGCGATAGGCCTGCAGCCCTGCGTACATGCTGGCATTCTGCGGGCATATGTACCACCATCCGCCGTGTTCGCCAAAGGTCAAAGGGACGGAACGGTCCCATTGAGCAATGGTGCCGTCGATGTTGTAATGACGGCTTTCCACCTCCGTATGCGCTTTGGACAGCAGCCGATTGTCTCCTTCTGCGATGATCGGCCGCGTGGGATCCAGTTTGCGCATAGCCTCCATGAAGCCGGGAATATGCGACTTGTAGCCGTCCCGGCCGTCTACCCAGCGCATTTCGTTCTGCAAGCTCCACATGATGACCGAAGGATGATTCTTGTCGCGCCGAACGAGCCGCTGAACATGCATTCGACAATGGTCCAAGTATTCGGGATGGTCGGCGAGCATGGATTTGCCCGATCCGTATATGGCCGTTTCGTCGATGATCAGCATACCCTCCTCATCGGCAATCCGCACATAATCTTCCGGATATGGTTCGGCATGCAGACGGATGCTGTTGATCCCGACAGACCGGCACATCCGGTACCAATTACGGATATACGTCTCCGTCTGCTGAAGTGCGCCTTGAAAATGCCACGAATCGCCGCGTAGTTGGATCGGGATCCCGTTCAGCATGAATTGCGGACCGTCGCACCAAAATTCTCGGAAACCGAACACCTCTTCGTGCCGGTCGAGTACCTGCTCACCTGCTACAAGTTCAAGCACCGCGACGTAAAGGAATGGCGTGTCAGGATTCCACAGCTTGGCATCCTGCCAATCCAGGGTGAGGGAGGCGCGATAAACCGCTCCGCCGCGTTCGTTCTCGCACAACCGAAGCATCCCGGCAGCCGAGAGATCGACCTGTTCAGCGGGCTGCTCCGCCTGGAGGACCGGAATGGCCGGCTTGTCTTCGGCTTCCGGTCTGCCTCCTGTCCTTCTCTCCACGAGGAGCCTTTCCGTTTCAATTCCACGCCCCTGAGCTTGCTGTGGCTTCGCATCTCGAGCCCCGTATCGATGGGTGCCGCTGCCTGACGAATCGGCATCCCTTGCCTCCGAATGTTCTCCATCTTGTCGCAATATGCCAAGCTCCCGTACGCTCAGCCTCACATGGATCGGCCCAAGATCTGCAACCGTTTCTGCCATCCCGACGATAACCGCAAGCTCCAAGCGCTTCTTCCGCACGGACGTACAAATGGTTACATCCTCCAGTGAAAGAACCGGGTAACTTTCCAGATAGACATCCTGCCATATCCCTCTGGCGACATTGCCAAACCATGAACCTGTCAATCCCGTCACTTTCTCCATGCCGGACGGGAGCTTCACTCTGTCGAAGCTCCCGCATAGGACATGGAGATGATGCTCACGGCCCGGCGCTACGCTTGACGTAATATCGAGCCGCAGCGGCAGGTAGCCGTCCTCCCATACCGCGACTTCCGCCCCGTCGAGAAATAGGACGGCTTTTTGCATAATGCCGTCCAGCCGCAGCACGATCCGCTGACCGGCCATGTGTTCGGGGATCCGGAAGCTGCGGTGCAGAACGCCCGCTTCCGCGGCGTCCCACGCCTTGGGATAGCTGTAGAGATTCATCGGAGCATATCCGTGTTCGCGAATTTCGCCGAACGTTCTGCCGTTTGGCTGCTCGTACGACCGTCTCCAGCTGGAAGGGACCAGGACGGGCTCCGGCTCGTAGACGATCTCATCCGGAAGCTGCCGGCACTGCGGCTGATCGTACAGCGGCATGAAGTCCCACTCTCCGTTCAGGCACCATCGGTTACGCATGCTTTGTACCCTGCCTTTCGGCGGAGATGCGCACTTCCCGAACAAGCTCCAGCTCCCGCCAGATCTCCTGTCCGGCCGGCGACTCCTCCCATTTGATAAAATGCGGATCCATCGCCGCCGCCCAATCATCCGGCCGAAGCGAAGTATTCAGCTTCCCTTTGTAGGGCGCTGGCTCAAGCGTAGCGGGAAGCTCGGAATAGAAAAAGAGCATATTCTCATGCAGGCCGATGATCCCGTACTTGTCTCCATCGCCAGGCCGTTCTTCCTGGTACTGGTAATGATAATACACGTAGCTGGCCGTCTCTTCAGGCTTCAGCCGGGCGATCCTTCCAAACGGCACGCTGTTTTTATTCCTGCGCTCCCAATGCTGCTCCGAAGCGGGGGCTTGGTAATGAAAAATATCGGCCATGGCCGCCCATCGACGAACCGCTCCTCCTCCCGGCCAAACGGCCAGCCACGGATTGGCTTCCGGCAGCAGAATTTCCGGTAGGACCAGCTCACCATGGCATTCATAATAAAGAAACAACCAGCTTCCATCCGCAAACAAACTTAATCGGGATACGCCCTCCCGCTTCATCGCATCTTCGACCGTTTGAATAAACCGTTCCCCGCGAAGCCGGGAACGGATATTTCCCTCGATTCCCTCGGCCCTATATAAACATCGTTGCATGAATGGCATGCAGCACCTCCTGCTGTCAATTTTGATGTTACAGGATGTCTCAATCTCATGAAGCTGAAGCTTTCTTTTGCGATAGTAAAAGGCGGCCCCCCCTGATACCGGGAGGACACGCCGCATATCTTATGGCACCACCGAGAAGCGGATATCGTCAAACAGCATATAATCGAATCCGCTGACATAGAAGCCCACTTTGCCTGAAGGCTGATGATTCGGGTCCGAAGCAGCAAGTCTTGGCTCGTTGTTCACGTAAACCGCGACATCCCCGTTCTTCACGACGACCTTGACCGCATATTCCGTGTCCGACAGGAAGTCGCGATTCGGCAAAGAGGTCTCGGCGATCTTCTGCCATGCCGAATCGTACAGGATCCAGGACGAGGTTCCGTCCGCACGGGATCGATAGCCGATCCGGGTCGAACCGCTGCCCGCCTGACGGTCGAAAATATAAAAGGTTCCTTCCTCCGGCATCGACGACGGGGTCTTTAGCTTGAATTCGAGTACATACGCTTCAAAGACGCGGTCCAGCAGACCCGTGGCACCGTTCAAAATTTTGTATCGGCGATTGCCGTCCGGATCCGCCGCGATGCTGCGGTTCGGGTCTACCGGCCAGCCGTTGCCGCCCGATTCGAAGTCGGTTTCATGCATGATCCCCGAAACGGTCACCGCGATATCCGCCTTGATAAGCGGATTGACGACGGACACTGCGGTAATGATGGTCTGTCCTTCATATACGGCATGGACGACGCCCGTATCGCTTACCTCCGCCACGGATGGATCGGCGGATTGCCAAGTAATGCCGCTATCCGGGGTATCCACGGGATCGAGCGTTACCTGCACCTGATGCTGCTCGCCGGCGGCAAGCCGTATTTCGCGCTCGGACGGTATGATGCCGGCCAGCTCCGTGCTCAGCGCCTTGAACCGGATGTCGTCAAACAGCATGTGGCTGACGTTGTTGACATAGAATCCGACCTTGCCTGCCGCATTATGGCCCGGATCGGCTGCCTTGAGACGGAATTGGCCGTCCACGTATACGCTGACATCGCCGCCTTTGACCAGCACCTTGATCTCGTATTCCGTGTTTGGCTGCAGGTCGTGGCCGCGTAGCTTCTCTTCGCGCAGCACGGTCCAGGCTCCGTTATACAGCAGCCAGGAGGAGGATCCGTCCGGACGTGTTTTGTAACCGACGCGGGTCGAGCCGCTGCCCGCCTGGCGATCGAACACGTACAGCGTAGCGTTTTCACCGATCGAATCGGGCGTCTTCAGCTTGAAGCTCAGCTCATATTCGGCGAAGGTTTTCTCGCTGAGTGCGGTAGCCCCGTTCAGTATTTTATACCAGCGGTTGTCGCCTTCTTTGACGATGCTGCGGTTCGCGTCCTGCGGCCAGCCGTTCGCCCCCGACTCGAAATTGGTGAAATCCATGACGCCGTCTCCGGCTTCGACCGTGACGTCCACCGCCGCCGTGAGCTGTGGATTCTCCGCCGACGCCACGGTGATGACCGTTTGGCCCACCGCCTGGCCCGTGACGATGCCGTAATTATCGACCGTGGCGACTCCGGGATCGGCCGACGTGAAGACCAGCTTCGGATTATCCGCGTTCCATGGGAGGACCGCCGTGCGCAGCTTCACCGTTTTCCAACGGTCTACCGTGATTTGGTTGTCATAAACCACCACGTTTTGCACCGGGTAGCTGTCCGGGCTGCTCGTGGTACCTGCTTTCCCGTTAATGCCGATCTCGTGAAACGGAATATCCGGGAAGCCGGGGATGGCCTGGAATACTTGCGCATCCGGACGCAGCGACAGATCGCCTCCTGCCAGATTGACGAAACCAGGATCCTCGTTAGTAACCCAGTTATCCTCATATTGGACCAGATTGAATTTGTCGTACGCACCTTCCGCATTGGTTGTCGAGCTTCGCGGAACTGTCGGATTGTATACGACGTTGCCGTGGAACGTGTTCGTGTCCGGATAATAGCGGTTTTCCGTGAAAAAATTCGCCAGCTCCGGATATTTGGACAGATACGGCGTCCCGATGAAGTCGTTGTTGGCCTCGAACAGCGCCTCCCACTTCGGCATGTAATTCAGCGGAACCTGATCGTCCGGCTCGTCGCCGAGAAACAAATCCGCGTAGTCGTACGGAATCTTGCTGTCCACGAATATATTGTTGCGGGTCAAAATATGCGCGCCGCCGTTGTTTTTGATCGCCGAGTTGCCCATTTTATAAAAGATGTTCTCGTCGATCTTCAGTCCCATCGTGAAGTTATCGGGATATACCCCTTCCACGCCGGGCTTGGCTTCGCCGATGTTATGGAAGTAATTGCGGTGGATGACGGTGCCCCGCTGCTGCGGCGTTTCGCCCGCGTTCATGTATATGGCGCCGAGATCCGAGAAGGTTTTGCAAACGTCATAAATGTCGTTGTACTCTACAAGATGATCATTGCCGAAGATCAACACCCCGGGATGAGGAGCATCATGCAGCTCGTTGTGCGACATGCGGTTGCCCACTCCGGACAAGAGGACGCCCGGATTGTAAGCCTTATGGTAATAGGCAAAATCATGAATGTGCGAGTTCTCCACGGCGTTGTTGCCCGGCGCGAGCGTTGTCTTGTCGCCTCCGGTGAGCGTGACGGCGGTTCCCCCGATATGGTGGATGTGGGTGTACTCGATCTCGTGGTCAGTTCCGGGAACCCCCGTAAAGTCGTTATAATGGAACCGGCTCTGGGTGTTGACCAGCACGCCGCTGTTGGTGAAGTTACGTATTTCGCTATGGAGGACGCGCATATGGCTTCCGCCCATGAAGACGACCGCCGAATCGCGCCCGTTCTCCAGGATCAGCTCCGAGAAATCGATATATGATGCGTCCAATGCATTGATCATCGGCGTCTTCAGCATCGTCACTTCAATGGAAGGATTCGCGGTCATAAATTCGGCATTCGGTAGAAAATAGAGCTTTCCGGCCTGTCGGTCGATGTAATACTCGCCGGGCATATCGATCTCCTCCAGCAGGTTTTGCGCGAAATGGAAATCCGGGTACCAATTTTTGAAAATGCCGCTCATTTCCCCGTACCTGAGCGTTATGCTTTTGGCTTCGGTGTCGATGGAAGCGATTTTGTTGTAGGACCATTCCCAGCTGTAACCGAAAATGCCATCCAGCCAGATGTCGTCCGCCTGTGTCCAGTATTGCGGTCTGTCATACGTATACGTAAAGGTCCCGCCTCTTGAATGGACCTCCCCGTTCGGATCTTTCCGCGTCGGTCCGGGATCGAGGATTTCATCCATTTGGACGGTTCCTTCGTTCGGCCAGCGTGCCAGCGTCATCCCTTGCCCGCCCACGTACAACTCCATCGGCGGCACCTTGCTCAAATCGTTGGCCAAGTAATAACCGTGCCGGCTCATCTCGCCGTAATCGGTAATACCGAGGGCGGCCAGATCGGCGACCAG
The DNA here is from genome assembly GCF_000204455.1 of Paenibacillus sp. HGF5. Classification (NCBI taxonomy): domain Bacteria; kingdom Bacillati; phylum Bacillota; class Bacilli; order Caryophanales; family Paenibacillaceae; genus Paenibacillus; species Paenibacillus sp. HGF5. The sequence goes on from NZ_AEXS01000155.1 coordinate 13,400, forward strand.
CACTTCGTTTCTTGCCTCTTCGCTAATCATCCGGTTTAGTACGGCAGGATCGGCTACCGGAACGAATGCGGATTTCTCCAGCTGCTTGGAACCGGACAAGACGACCGTTTCGCCCGGATAGGCCGTATAGGTTACCGGCTTCCCCGCCTCCCCCGAATCCTGCAAACCCAGCTCAAAGCTCGCTGCTCGCTCGTACCGGCCTTCCCGAAGATAGACCGTGACGCCGCCCCGAGGCAGCCCTTTCTTCGCTTTCAACGCCCGAATGGCGTCACGTGCTTTTTCCAACGTTCGGAACGGTTTGTTGATCGTCCCTTTGTTCGAGTCATTTCCGTCCAAGGCTACGTAAAAAGCCGTCCCGTGCGGATTTCCATAAGCCGACGCCGTCTCGGCGGCCGGCAGAAATGGATACAGCGCGAACAACAAGCTTGCCGCCAGTGCCGCAAGCACAAGCTTCTTCATAAATCGCTCCCCTTCCTCCAGCGTGGAATCCGGTCAGCTTTGCCTACGCCGTGCGCAGTGTCGTCAAAGCCCACCCAGGCAGCAGGTTTCTCCCGTTTCGTCTCCATCCGTCCATAAACTTACTGGCCGTTTACTTCAAGCCCTTATCTTTCAGGAATTGCTCGAACTGACGCGTCACCTCCTCCACGTATTTATCTTCGCCCGCCTCCTTCAGCTTGCCGTAAAGAACGGGCCAGGTCTCCTCGAAATCGAGCGTTCCGGTCACGAGTCCGCGTTTGTACTCGCCCCATACGGCATTCAGGTTCGCGATTTCCGTGCTGACCGGCTCGGAATTGAACTTGAAGGCGCCGACCGGATTGATTTCAGAGCTTTCGTTGATTTTTTTCGTTTCCTCCCATATGTTCTCCGGTTGGCCTTCCTTCAGGTAGGAATTGAAGACGCTGCCGAAGACCCAATCCATGTTCGGACGGTACCTGGAATCCGGCATAGCTTTGATATACTCCCCGCTCAGCTTCTCATAATGCACGCCCTCTAAGCCGTTGATCATCAAGTTGTAGAGCTCCTTGTCGGTGTTGATCAGATTGAGCAGCATCATGGCCCGCTCCGGATTCGGCGAAGTGCGGCTGATCGACTGGTTGGTCGTCGCCGAATAACCGTTGGAGAACCAATCGCTGAGCGGGATGATGATGACATCGTTGCCGCCGTTCTTCGGCTTGACCTCTGCTTCGACTCCAGGCTTCAGCGTGACGTCGAACTCGACGGCGATCTGGCCCTTGGATTGGTAGTCGGTCATTTTTTCCGTGGCCGCGTCCTTGTGGATGTACCCGGCTTTATACCATTTGCTGGCCAGGCGGAAATTGTCCAGCTCCTCCTCCGGATAGCGATGGAGCGTATAGGACGGGTCATCGGTCTTGATGTAGAAATGATCATCAAGCCCCGGAACGACCCAATATTGATCGTCATGCGCCTGCGGGTTGACAAACGAGCCGCCGAACAGGCCGATCGGAATGATGCCCGGCTCGTTCTGCTTGATTTGCTCAAGGAACGGCTCCATATCCGCTATCGTTTTGATCGTGGTAGGATCCAAGCCGTATTTGTCGGCAAACCGCTTCTGCACGATAAAGCCGTATCTTGACCCGTTGATTTGCTGATTCGGGATGCCGTAAATTTCCCCGTCCACCGAGAGGCCATCCCACATCACCTGAGGGACGTCCGTCTTCAGCTGCGGCGCATACTCATCCAAGAGCCCGTTCAGCGGTTGAATAGCCCCTTTCCGTACAAGCTCTTCCGGTTTCAGCATGTAACCGGTCCAGAGAATGTCGAATTTCTCGCCTGCCGCCAGTACGGTATTCATCTTCTGCACGTAATCCCCGATTGCGACGGGCATCAGCTTGACGGTGGCGTTCAGCTTCTCCTTCACGATTTTGTTGATCTCCTCTTCGACCTTCTTCTGGTCCGGCTGCAGCTGCAGCAGCGGATAATACCAAGTCAGCTCTGCGGGCTCAAGCCCGCTAGCGCCGCTCGCCTCCGGCGTCGATCCTTGCGTGCCGGTCGTTCCGCTGCCCGAATCGCTCTTCCCGCCGCTGCCTCCGCAGCCGGCAAGCGCGGACACGGCGATCAGGATGACCGCGAGCAATCCGAATAATCTTTTTTTCATGACATGACCTCCTGAATGTTTATTGGTTGTTGTATGTTAACCCTTAAGGGAGCCAACCGTAAGCCCTTTCACGAAGAACCGCTGGAAGAACGGAAAGATGATCAGCATCGGCCCGCCGGCCAGCACCGCGATCGCCATTCTTGCCGAGTTGTTCGGAAAGCTGGATAAATCGATGCCCAGCTGCTGCGAAAATTCCGAATTGGAGGTTATGAACTCGATGCTGCCCAGCGTTCGCACAAGCAGCAGCTGCAGCGGCACCTTGTCGGGATCGTCGATATACAGCATGGCGTTGAACCATTCGTTCCAGTACGTGAACGAGATAAGCAAACCCAGCGTGGCCAAGGCCGGCGTGGATAGCGGCAATATAATCCGGAAAAAGATGCGCAGTTCCCTTGCCCCGTCGATTTTGGCGGATTCCACGATTTCAATCGGAATTTTGGACATGAATCCCTTCATGACCATGATGTTGAAGGGCGATAGCAGAACCGGCAGGATTAGTGCAAGCAAGCTGTCCTTTAAATGCAGGTATTGGGTGATGAGAATATAGGAAGGGACGAGCCCGCCGCTGAACAGCATCGTGAAGAACACGTAAAACGTCGTTACCCTGTTGTAGCGGTAATCCGGTCTCGAGATGACGTATGCGGTCATCGCGGTGAGCAAAAGCCCTGCCAGTGCTCCAATGACGGTCACCGTGATCGTGACCCCGTATGCCCGCAGCAAAATGTCGGGTGCGTCCAGAAGATAGCGATAAGCCTCCAGGCTGAACGATTCGGGAAAAAACTGATAGCCCTTGTCGGTAAGCGACGCTTCGTCCGTCAGCGAGACCGCGACAACGAGCAGAAAAGGCAGGACGATGGCCAGCGATAGCAGGATGAACAGCAGATGGATCAACATTTTGGATAGTTCGAATTTCTTCGGCATCGGATATCCTCCTTCTTACCACAGGGAATGCTCTGGATTGATTTTGCGCACGATCCCGTTCGCCGCCAGCACGAGCACGAAACCGACAACCGACTGATAGAAGCCTGTGGCGGCCGACATGCTGACATTACCGATCTCGCGAAGTGCGCGGTACACGTACGTATCGATAATATCCGTGGATCCGTACAGGAAGCCGGAGTTGTTCGGAATGAAATAATGCAGTCCGAAGTCGCCGCGGAACATGTTGCCGATGGACAAAATCAGCAGAATGATGACCAGCGGAGCCAGCAGCGGGACCGTAATTCTCATGGCCATCTGCCATTTCGTCGCACCGTCGATCCGGGCGGCCTCGTAATACTCGCTGTTAATGCCGATAATGCCCGCAAAATAAATAAGCGTGTTGAAGCCGACTGCCTTCCATAAATGAACAAGAATGAGAATGGCCGGCCATGCCTCGGCCGTCTGGTACCAACTGATCGGATCCATGCCGAACATTTGCAAGGTGCGGTTAATGAAACCGTCAGAATGGTTCAGGAAGGCATATGCCACGTATCCGACCAGCACCCAGGATAGAAAGTGGGGCAGAAACAGCGCGGTCTGATAAAATTTGCTCCATTTCGCCCTGAGCTCGTTCATCAGAATGGCCAATAGCAGCGCAGCGGCCGTGGTAGCTGCAATGTAAGCGGCATTATACAGCACCGTATTGCGCGTGATCCGCCAAGCCGTATCGGTCGAGAACAAATAACGGAAGTTTTCCAGACCTACCCATTCGCTGCCGAATATGCCGAGATCGTAGCGGTAATGCTTGAAGGCGATGATCAATCCCACCAATGGAATATAGGCAAAGATCAGCTTGTACAGAATCCCCGGCAGGGATAAGAGAAACAGCTCGCGGTTGTTTCGAAAATGGCGAAGCTCCCTGCGAAGCGCCGATTTTTTTGGGCGAGTGCCCGCTGGTTCTGAATCCGGGTCGGGCCCGGTTCCCGATCGGTTCGCCGGTTCCGCGCCCATAGAGCCCGATAGTGTTATCTTCTTCAACATAGCGAAAGCCCCTTCCTTTCCTTGTGCACTTCTTGCCTGCGTTCCAGGCTTTGCACGTTTAACGATAGCTCAAACGCGGTACTTTCCGTTACTGTACAATTTCAGGATTGCTGTACAGGCGGACTGTAGGGATTTCGGAATGCTGTACAGACGGCTGTATAGATCCAAGATTGCTGCACTTGAAAAATTTCAGGGCCTCTGCCGACACTAAGGGGCTACCATTCTCGCATCATCGATGCAAAGCCAAGGTGCAGGAGACAGTGCTTTTCAGTTACGCGTTGATCCAACTGGTCGATGGGGCTCGCAGCTTGCTTCGAACCTGCTGGTTCGCTCGCATTCGGATGGATATCATTGTCGGAGCACGGCATGGCAAAAACCCGCAAACGGCAAAACTTGCCTGCGGGTCTGATGGGACCTGTGCGATTTAAGTACTGCGCTCGATGGCGCATTTCAGGCGGTACTCTTTCGGGGTCGTTCCATACCGGCGCTTGAACAGCCGATAGAAATAGCTTTCATTGCCGAAGCCTACCTTCTCCATGATTTCCGCCACGGTCAATTGCTGCTGCTCCAGATACTGCTGGGCACGGGCAAGCCTAGTCGCGTTGATCTGGTCGACTACCGTCGCACCTTCCTGAGCCTTGAACACTTGCCCCAAATAGACGGAACTCATCTTCAGCATATCGGCGATCTTCTGTACGTTGAGGTCCGGATCGGCATAATGCTTATCGATCATTTCCTTGACGGTATCCGCAAGCAGCCGGTTTTTATCCTCGCGTCCGCTCCTGCGCTGCTCGAACACCTCCCGCACGACGTCCAGTAGCACGCACTCGATCTCGTCCAGCGTCTCTTTTTCGAGAATGCGGCGGTTGATCGCCTGCAGATTGACCGACACCGGGTTCAAGTTGTTATTATTCATTTCACCAAGCGTATGGCTGAGCGTCATGGTCAAATGCAGCAGCGCCGAAAACATGCCGTCAAAGCTAAACTCGGAAAGATGCTCCCTCCAGCTACGAATCGCTTGCTCCGTCTCTTCCGGATTGCCGCCCTTTAAGCCCTCCGTCAGCCGGCGTTCCAGTTCCTTCGGAATGGTAAGCGATTCGTTCCGCTCGTTCCTGCGGATCATATCCGGCCGGATCACCGCGCCCTTACCGAATATCATGCGATAGTTGGAATGCCGCAGCGCCAGATTGTAATGTTTCGTAAGCTGGCGATAATCCTCGAAGGTATCGCTTAGCGTTACGGTGAACGTAATCCGATAGAAGCGGAGAATGGTTTGCTGAAGTTCACGGAAATGTTCGTGCAAGGACTCGAGGTGACCGGAATCGCCCCCGACAACAAAAACGAGATGGCCGCTCTTCATATCCGCCGCCTCGCAGGAGCCGCCATGGCGCAGCAACTCCTGGCCGATATTCGCGATGGCGAAGGAATAGAGCTCTTCCGCCCGGGGAACCGGCTGCAGAACCTGGCTTTGCAGGTCGTCGAGCTGTACAAACGCAAGTCGAAGCGGCGACGGATGCGCGATATCGATTCCGTACTGCTCCTTCATCCGCATAAACGCAGCTTCGTCCATGCTGTCGCTTGTGCCGATCAGGCTCCGCAGATGATATATCTTGGCGATATTCCATTGCGTGGCCCGCTCCTGTTCCAATCCTCTGAGCTTGCCGATCATTTCCGTTACGTTCTCCGTGATCAGGGACAGCTCATCCTTGGCTTTGGCGTCTCCACGTCCATCGTAGGGCACCAGCGTAAGCAGGCGGCCTACCGGTTTGTATAGCCGGAGCGAAATCAGTACGGACAGCAGCAAAGCCAGCATGGCCACGGACAATGTCACGGCCATTTCCGTCCACCGCATCTGGCGGACGCTGCCCAGCACGTCGTCATAGTCTTGAAGGCTGATGATCTGCCAGTCGTTTAAGCCTTTGCTTAAATAGGTGACCTTATATTTCTTATCGCCTTGTTGATGGATGAAGGAGTCCGGTGCATGGTTTGCCGAGCCCATCCGTCCGAGTAAATCTCTCTTGATGTCCAGCCCGGGCGGTAGCTTGCGGTCGCCCGCCATCAGCACTTGACCATCGCCGTCCGTAACGAACAGGACGTCGTTTTCCCGTTCGGCGACCCGATTAAGCGCTTTCACATTATCCAGCATCCACCCCGGCTTCACGGTCAAGATGAGCACGTTCCGATTGACGGAACCGAGGCTCGGCCCATCATATATGAAAAATGCGAACACGTCGATGCCTTCGTTCTCCCCGTCGAGATCGAGCGGAATGAGCTGCAGCTTCGGCAGGTCCGCACGAGCGTCCATGTAATCTTCCAGTGCGCCGTAAAGGACGCGCGTATCCATATCATGGCTCAGCGACGAGAAAAAACGGCCTTGTTTGCCGTTATAAAAAACGGCGGAGTGCAAGTACGGGGAAGCAGCAACCGTGCGGTTCAAACGCTCAATCTTCAGGATGCTCTGCTTATAATCCGCCCCGGATTTCAGTGCGATGAGCTCTTCGTCGTTATACAGCGATACCGCCAAATCCTTCACGATCCCGTTCATGTTCTCGATGTTGTAGTTGATTTGGGTGAGCAGCTTGACGTCGGCTTCATGCTGGAGGCTCAACACTTTGTCACGGGCGGCGGCGTTCAGAAAGAGGGAGGCGATGGCGAGCATGGCGACGACGAGCATAAAGCTCAGGATAATCCGCTGCAAATATTTGCGAGAGCGGAGGGTTTGCAGCAAGTTCATGGGACCACTCTCCTGCAAGTTTAGTGGCTTTACTATAAGCCGCCGAGATTTTCATTGTCAATCTGCATTTTCGAAATATTACCCTGTACGGGATACGCACTGACCGTATCTCTGGGTATTGCCGTATGATCAGGGCTGCTCAGGTGACCCGCCCTTCGCCATCCCTCTTCTGCCGAAGCATCTGCCGATAAGCACCTGGCGTCATGCCAACCTTGGCGGTAAATAGGCGCGTCATGTAGTTCGAATCGCGTATTCCCACGCGTTCCGCGATCTCGGAAATGCCAAGCACCGTGCCGCCAAGCAGTTTCTTGGCCTCCTCCAGGCGCAGGTGCAGCACGTACTGCAGTGGCGTTTTGCCGATATGCCTCTTCATGCATCTTGCGATATAACTCGCTTGGAAGTGGAGCTTTTCCTCCAATGCGGCCCGTTCAAACGGCTCCTTCCAATGTTCGTTTAAATAGGATGCGGCGGCCTGGGCCAGCCGGACGGAAGGCTCCGGCTCGGACGTCCGGGCGCAGCCAGCCTGCAGCGCTGCAAACAGCTCGGTCAGCAAAAGGTGGAGCTGGAGCGCATTTTCCCCGTTCAGTCTGTTGTGGGTATCGTTCAATCCGCGCAGCATCGGCTCCACGGTTTGCACCTCGAAGGGCGCAAACTTCGGCAAGTACATGCGCTGCTGCGGAGAAGGCTCAATGTCTTCGACCGTGCCCTTGGATAGCAGGTTCGACCAGGGGATATCTTCCCGACGGATGTGAACGGCCGGATGCCCATGGATGAAATGCACCCAATAAATCTCCGTATGCTCCGAGCAGGCTCGGTGCCCGACATGCGGCAGT
>NZ_AEXS01000154.1:0-28699 GCF_000204455.1 Paenibacillus sp. HGF5
GCGGTCTACTATGCCAAGGAGGGCGCGGATGTATCCATTGTGTATCTGAACGAGCACAAGGATGCGGAAGAGACCAAGCGACAGGTAGAGCAGGAAGGGCGTAAATGCCTGCTGATCGCCGGCGATGTCGGCGACGACGCGTTTTGCCGCGATGCAGTCACCGAAACCGTAGAGAAGCTTGGGAAGCTCGATATTCTTGTCAACAACGCAGCCGAACAGCACCCGCAGAAGAAGATCGAGGACATTACCAAAGAACAACTGGAGCGGACATTCCGCACGAATATTTTCGGGATGTTCTATTTGACGCAGGCGGCGATGCCGCATCTGTCCAAGGGAAGCTCCATTATTAACACGACCTCCATCACGGCTTACCGGGGAAGCCCGCAGCTGCTGGATTATGCATCAACCAAGGGAGCCATCGTGGCCTTTACGCGTTCCTTGTCGATGAACGTGGTCGGTCAAGGAATCCGGGTAAATGCCGTTGCCCCGGGACCCATCTGGACGCCGCTGATTCCTTCGACGTTCCCGGCGGATCAGGTAGCCGAGTTTGGAGCGACCCAGCCGATGAAACGTCCGGGTCAACCGGAAGAATTGGCCCCTGCTTATGTATATCTGGCATCAACGGACTCCTCCTACGTGAGCGGTCAAGTGATTCATGTGAACGGCGGCGAAGTGATTAACGGTTAAAGCGTTGATTCCATTTGCGCCTAGTAAACATACTCGATGACAAAATAGAGCGGACATCCTGGGCTTCAGCCCGGATGTCCGCTCTTTTATCATGGGAGAGGGTTACGAGAGATTACAGGCATACGGAGAATCAGATGGTTCTAAACCCGTTTGGAAGCCGTCCGGTATCGCGGATCGCCCGGATTTGAGCCAGCGTCAAACGGCGGTTCGAACTAATAATGGACTCTGGCTCTTCACCGCCGATGATATCGTCAAGATCGCCGATGTTGGTGCTGCCGCGGAACACTCTGAATCTGCCCCTGAAATTCGGCTCCGAGAACAGGACCAGGGTTGCGTTAGCGTTGGGGGAGAAGAATCTTAAGCTTTCAATGTCGCCAAAAGCTCTCTCGAGATTCCGGATCCCTACATTGCCACGCACCACAAAACGCCGTCCTCTGTAAAACTCATTTCTGAACAGGGCAAGTCTTGGAAAAACAACCTGGGAGACTGTAACTTTTCTCATCATAGCAATCACCTCCTTTCCTTAACCAATATATGAGAGATTCATAGATTGGTATGGTCATTATGACCGGCAATTCAACACATTTTCTCGTCTCTTTCATTTTTTCAAGTAAACCCTTTCATGTGCGAAATGATATGATATGATAACAATATTGGCAGTTTATAATGATTCTTTTTTTGCTATTAGGATTGGGTCATGAAAGAGAGGAGTTTACTGACGCTATGAAGTTATTTGAAGAGAGCATGTATCGACTGATTGTAGAAACCTCCACGAATTTGCCCGGAGACGTGCGAAGAGCAGTCAACCGTGGACGAGCGTCCGAGGATGCGGCAACGCGAGCGGGGCTGGCACTTGCAACGATCGCTCAAAATATCGAGATGGCCGAGCAGGAAGTATCGCCGATCTGCCAGGATACGGGCATGCCGACGTTTATCGTGCATACACCCGTGGGTGCGAATCACATCGAAATGAAGAAGGCGATCTACGCGGCGGTGGTTCGCGCCACGAAGGATGGCAAGCTGCGTCCTAACTCGGTGGATTCGTTGACAGGCGCCAACAGCGGGGATAATCTCGGTCCAGGTTCGCCCGTCATCCATTTCGAGCAATGGGAGCAGGATAAGGTGGACGTCCGTCTCATCCTGAAAGGGGGCGGCTGCGAGAATAAAAACATCCAGTACAGCCTTCCCGCAGAGCTTGAAGGATTGGGAAAAGCGGGACGTGACCTGGACGGAATCCGCAAGTGCATCATGCATGCCGTGTATCAAGCTCAGGGGCAGGGCTGCAGCGCCGGATTTATCGGCGTAGGTATCGGAGGCGACCGCACGACCGGATACGAGCTTGCGAAGCATCAGCTGTTCCGGCATGTGGAAGACGTGAATCCGAATGAGGATCTGGCGAAGCTCGAAGATTACATATTGGAAAATGCAAACAAGCTGGGGATCGGCACGATGGGCTTTGGCGGAGAAGTCACGCTGCTCGGCTGCAAGGTCGGTGCGATGAACCGCCTGCCGGCAAGCTTTTTTGTGTCGGTGGCCTATAACTGCTGGGCGTTCCGTCGTCAGGGCGTACTGATTGAGCCGGAAACCGGGGAGATCGCGGATTGGCTGTATGAAGCAGGCAGCGAGGTGCAGATGAATGCAAACTCCGAAACGGCAGCGTCCCGAGTCGAAGAATCAGCGCCGAGTGATTCCCAGGGACGTGAAGTAGTGCTTCAGACGCCGATCAGCGAGGAGCAGATCCGTTCCCTGCGTGTCGGGGATGTGGTGGTGATCCGAGGCGAGATGCATACCGGACGTGATGCGCTTCATAAATACCTGATGGATCACGATGCCCCAATCGATCTGAACGGAGCCGTGATTTATCACTGCGGTCCGGTTATGATGCAGGATGAAGAGGGATGGCATGTCAAGGCGGCAGGCCCGACGACCAGTATTCGGGAAGAGCCGTACCAAGGCGATATTTTGAAAAAATTCGGCATTCGCGCGGTCATCGGAAAAGGCGGCATGGGACCGAAGACGCTTCAAGCCTTGCAGGAGCATGGCGGCGTGTATCTGAATGCCATCGGCGGGGCTGCCCAGTATTATGCGAGATGCATCAAAAAAGTTAACGGCGTGGATTTCATGGAGTTCGGCATTCCGGAAGCGATGTGGCATTTGGAGGTCGACGGCTTTGCCGCCATCGTTACCATGGATTCGCACGGAAACAGTCTGCATGCCGATGTGAGCAAGGATTCCGCACAGAAGCTGGCGATGTTTAAAGAGCCGGTGTTCTCCTGATTCATACCACGATGAGTAAGCATCGATTGGCCATCACGTGCCGGTCGGTGCTTTTTTGTTGAGCGCAAGCAGGGAGCCTTATTTCGAGAATTTTCGTTGCGGTTCGGATCGCTCCGGTTTATGATGAAAGTCAAATACGTCAATTCAGTCATAGGAGGAAACTGTTGAGAAGTTTTGGACTGGCCTTTGCATCTTGGTTTGAAAAGTACACCTTTCTTTTGATTCCCGGGTCGCTGGTGCTAGGCTGGCTGCTCTCGGACGTGCTGCTGGACTTTGTTCACTGGATTCCTTATCTATTCGGTTATATTACGCTGGTCATGGCGCTTGGCTGCGGCATCCGCCATCTGCAAGGGGTGCTGAAACGCCCCTTTGCCGTCATGCTGACGCTGTTTCTTGCCCATGCGGCCGCACCGGTGCTCGCCTATGGATTGGGCTCGGCCGTATTCGGCGCGGACTCGGACTATACGATAGGCTTGCTGCTGTTCGCGATCATTCCGCTCGGGATATCCTCGGTGATGTGGGTCGGAAGCTCCGGCGGCAGCGTTCCGTTCATCTTGGCGGTGGTGGTGCTGGACACCATACTCAGTCCCTTGGTCGTGCCGGCTCTGATGGATATGTTTATCGGAGATGCACTGGTTGCATGGAATGCGTCCGAGCTGATACTTGATTTGCTGACTATGGTGGTATTGCCCACTCTGATCGGGGTGATGCTGTATGAGGTATCCAAAGGACGGATCAAGGAGTGGTCAGCTCCCGTGACGCAGCCGATATCGAAGCTGTTTTTCATGCTTGTGGTGATGCTGAACGCGGCGGCTATCGCTCCCCATGCCGCAGGCATGAAGGAGGAAATGCTGGTGGTCATCCCGGTTGTCGTTGCGCTGATCGTGATCTGTTATTTACTCGGCTACTTTGGCTCCTATGCGATGCCGGGACGGACACAGGACATGCAAATTACATTTACCTACGCGTCCGGCATGAGGAATATATCCCTCGGGATGGTGCTTGCGACATCGTATTTTTCGCCCCAGGCGTCCATTCCGGTCGTGCTGGGCATTATGTTTCAACAGCCGGCGGCAACGGTCATTCACGCACTGTTCCACCGAAGACGGACACGGGCGGTAAGTTATCCAAAATGATCATGAAGCAGAAAGAGGAGAGACCATGAGGCAGTATCGCAACCGTTTGACTCTGATTATGCTTACTTTAATCGGGTTATCCATGCTTGCGGCAGGCCTGGCTATGGTGACGGTGTTCAAACAGTCCCATATCCAGCTGCTGGAGGATAATATGGTCCGGGAGATTCGGCTCCTGCAGACCATGATGGAGTTCCCGGATACGGACGGCGCGGAAGCCGTTTCGTATTATACCGACAGGTCCTTGCAGCTGGAGGAGCTGTCCGATGCGAGAGTGACGTTCATACTGAAGGACGGCAGGGTGATCGGGGATTCGGAAAGCGACCCGTTGACCATGGATAATCATGCTTATCGCGAGGAGATGCTTCAAGCGGTCAAAGAAGGCCGCGGGAGTACCATTCGCCGCAGCGATACGCTTCAGCAGGATATGCTGTATGTCGCTCTCCCGGTCAAGGCCGGGGAGAATTTCGACGGATTCGTCCGGTTGTCCGTCAGCCTGAAGGAAGTCGACCAGGGAGTCAAGCAAGGCTGGACCGTTATGGGGATTGGCCTGCTGGTGCTGTTTCTGATTGCTGCCTTGGTGAGCTACCGCGTCGCTCAAGGATTGACTTCGCCGCTTGAGAAGATTACGCGCGTAGCTAGACGGATTTCGCGTCTGGAATACGATGCGAGAGTAAAGATTCACCGTAAGGACGAGATCGGTCAATTGGCGCAAGCCATCAATGGAATGGCAGACAGCCTTCAAACCCAGCTGCGGACGATACGGGATAACGAAGACTTGCTGCAAAGCGTCCTCAACAATATGACAGGGGGCATCGTCTTGGTTAGCGGAGCCGGCCAAATCATCCTTGTAAACCGGGCTGCTGAGAAAATGCTCGGCATTAATGCCGAGGTGATTACCGGGAAATCGTACCGCGAGCTGAAGCAGCATTATGAATTGACCAAACTGATGGAGGAAGGCCTTGGAAGCCAAGCGGACTTCCATGAAGAACGCAACGTTTATTATCCGGTGGAATCGATTATCCGCATTGACGGAGTGACGATGATGCAAGAGGAAGAGCAGGAGCCTTATCGGCGCGGCATGCTCTTCCTGCTGCAGGACGTTAGCGATATTCGCAGGCTCGAACGCATGCGAAGCGAATTCGTTGCCAATGTGTCTCATGAGCTGAAGACCCCGCTGGCTGCGGTGAAAGGATTTGCCGAAACGCTGCTCGGCGGCGGAGTGACCGACGAGAAGACGTCACGTTCCTTCCTCCAGATCATCTATGACGAATCCGAACGGCTGAACCGTTTGATCGGTGACATTCTGGAGCTGTCCAAGATCGAATCGAAGCGGATTCAGATGGATTACTCGCCGATTCATCTGTCGGCGTTCTTCGATACGATATCCGAAATGATGCGCACGGTAGCGGAGAAGAAGCGGATCAGCCTGGAGCTCGACGTTCCGGAGGAGCTGTTTATGGAAGGCGATGAGGATAAGCTTCGCCAGATATTTATGAATCTTCTCTCGAATGCCATCAGTTACACGCAGGAGGGCGGACGAGTAAAATTAACGGCGCGTGAAAAGCATAATAACGGGAGTGCCGATGATTTGGTGGAATTCGTTGTCAAGGATTCCGGGATCGGCATTCCGAAGAAGGATCTGCCCCGCATTTTTGAACGATTCTACCGGGTGGATAAAGCGCGTTCGCGCGGATCCGGCGGAACGGGGCTCGGCCTATCGATCGTTAAGCATCTGGTGGACCTTCACCACGGAACCATCAAGGTTGAAAGCGAGCTGGGCATTGGAAGCTCCTTCATCATCGAGCTTCCGATCCTGCAGGAAACCCACGATACAGGGAGTTAACACTCCGTTAACATTCTGTTGATATACTTGCATGAGCAGTCCAATTAACAAGATAAGGGCGGGGGTACCATTGACGCAACGCATGCTTGTCATCGAAGATGAGCCGACACTTTCGCGGCTGTTGTCTTACAATTTGACGCAGGAAGGCTTTCAAGTCGAGGTAGAGGAACACGGTACGGCAGGTTACGAGAAAGCGTCACAACATGAATACGATTTGATCCTGTTGGATGTTATGCTGCCTGGCATGAACGGCTTTCAGATCTTAGAGAAACTACGCAGTAACGGAATTACGACGCCGATCATCATTTTGACCGCGAAGAACGCCGAAGAGGAAGTTGTTCAAGGTTTGAAGATGGGGGCGGATGACTATATTACCAAGCCGTTTGGCGTGTCCGAGCTGCTGGCTCGCGTATCGGCCGTCATGCGCCGGGTGTCCGGCCATGCTGACGAGGTAAAGACGACGGACAATCAAGGCAACGTCATTTCGCTTGGGCAGCTGGAAATCTATCCTGAGAAATACGAGGTGCGGCTTGGCGGTCAGAGCATTAATCTCCGTCCGAAAGAATTCGAGGTGCTTCTCTATCTGGCCAAGAAACCGGGCGTGGTGTTAACAAGGGACGATCTGATGAACGTGGTCTGGGGCTTCGATTATATCGGCGGACAGCGAACCGTCGACGTTCACGTGAGCTCCCTGCGCAAGAAGCTTGAACTTGATCCTGAGTCCGCACACATCGACTCCATCCGCGGAGTTGGTTATAAACTTGTGGTAAATCCTATTAAAGGCTCCCATCATTCGATTTGAAATGATGCGGAGTATTTTTTTTGGGTCTTTGGGCAGGACCTAAGCATGTCCAATGTCTCATATTCTTGCCAACATCCCTCCTTCGTTTACACTCCCTTAATCATTCGAGAATATTCCCATAACACTTGTCCGTTAAGATGCGTCTAAAGGACCAGATCAATCAAGGGGTGAGGGCGCATGACACTGCTTCAAAGCCAACCGAATCAGACAGAGAGAACCGAAGCGGAAGTAGAGGCGGCAATGGATGGCCAATCAGCAAGCAAACCTGAAGCAGGCGCATTATATCGGCAGTACATAAGAAAGGTCCCTATTATCCGAAAATCCGAAACCTGCCTCGACGTGCTGAATGTTTTTACGAAGGATCAGCATATCCCTTGCGTTATTTATTGCGGTGAGTCAGACAGGCCGTCGGGGCTGATCATGCGGGATGCTTTTTACCGGCGAATGATGGGCCGGTTTGCCGTTGACCTGTATTATTCCAGGCCGGCCTTCCAGTTTGGGGACCATCAACCGATGAAGGTCGATGTGACCGAGAAGGTAGGAACACTGCTGCAATTGGCCCTGCGGCGCCCGGATTCGAAATTTTATGATTGCGTCCTGATGACGGAGGCTGACCGCCTGCTGGGCGTGCTTACCGTTCGGGATTTAATGAGCCTGTCGAGCTGTCTCCAAACGGAAGCGGAAGAGAAGCGGGAGCTGATTCTTCAGGAAAGCTTCCGGCATACCGGGAACATCCAATCCTCGTTGACCGAGGTTCGAGCGGCGGCAGCCAGAACGAATGCGGAATGTATACGGATGAGGGAATGGTCCCAGACGGGTAAGAAGAAGCTTGACCATGTCCGAACCTCTTATCTTGGCCTAGTGGAGGATATGACGAAGCGTGAAGGGCAGGCTGCCGAGCTAGCTGCGGATGCCAGCCGCATTTCCTCGATAACCGGGATGATTACCGAGCTGGCCAATCAAAGCAGTTTGCTGGCAATGAATGCTTCGATTGAAGCTGCGCATGCCGGAGAGCATGGGCGGGGATTTCAAGTGGTAGCGGCAGAGGTGCAGTCGCTGGCCAAACAAACGCGTAAGCTGTCAGGGGATATCGCCCAGCTGCTGGAGCATATCCAGCGGCTGGCGGGAGATACAGCCGTAGGCGCCGTATCTTCGCTGAGGGAAATCCAGTCCTGCGAGGGGTATGTAACCGAAGGCGCCGAAATGTTTAACGAAATGGAGACCGCCGTCGAGAAGGTTCAGAAGTCGGGGAATCAGGTTTATCAACTGGCGGAGGAAACCGTTAGGCGCGTGGAGCGGGTGAAGGATGAGCTCGCAGGATTAAACGGATCGTTAGAAGAAAAGCCGAGCCTATGAATCTAGTTTTATCAAAATATTTTACACTGCGTTTACATTTCTCAGAAACTGTTATTACATTACGGGATTATTATCAATATTGTAAGTAGGAAGTTAGAGACAACAACCATTTTGAAGGAGTGGATTCGTTTGTTTAAAAGAAGGGGTCGTAAACCAGCAGGTATTCTCGTACTGGTATTGATGCTGAGCACGCTTTTGGCGGCATGCGGCGGAGGAACAACTTCCGGCGGTGCTTCCGGAGAAAATACAGACAACGGTTCAGCACAGCAAAATGAAGGAAGTACAACAACAGCTTTGTCGGGGACGATTGAAATTGACGGCTCCAGCACATTGCATCCATTGACCGAAGCCATTGCCGAAGAGTTCGGCGCAGCTAACCCGGATGTCCGCATTCCGATCGGAACAGGCGGAACAGGTGGCGGTTTCAAACGCTTTAACAATGGAGAGATTCCAATCTCCAATGCATCCCGTCCAATTAAAGACAGTGAAGCTGAAGAAGCAAAATCCAAGGGCATTTCCTATCATGAGGTTCTGGTAGCTTATGACGGACTATCCGTTGTTGTTAACCCGAGCAATGAATTCGTAGATAAATTGACAGTAGATGAGCTGAAGAAAATTTACGAGCCGAACAGCACCGTAAAAACATGGGCTGACGTTCGCGAAGGATGGCCGGCAGAGGAAATCAAAATTTACTCTCCTGGTACAGACCACGGAACATTCGACTACTTCACAGAAGCGATTAACGGTGAAGCACAAGCAAGCAGAAACGACAGCCAAATCACGTTCAGTGCCGATACAAACGCAGTCGTACAAGGAGTTGCTGGCGACAAAAACTCCATCGGATACTTCGGATTCTCCTTCTATGAAGAGAACCAAGACAAGTTGAAGCTGGTTCCGATCGATAACGGTACAGCTACCGTAGCTCCAAGCATGGAAACGATCAAGGATAACAGTTATGCTCCATTGTCCCGTCCGCTGCTGCTTTACGTAAACGATAAAGAGCTTGAGCGCCCGGAAGTGAGTGCATTCATGACCTTCTACCTTGATAATGCCGCTAGTCTTGCTGGCGAAGTCGGTTTCGTACCGCTTCAAGACGAACAGTATCAAGAAGAAAAAGACAAGTTGGCAAAATAATAAAGATTTCATGCCCGAAGGGAATCCTTCGGGCAACCCATAGAAAGGGAAGAGGAGAATGAACAAAACTTCACCCGTGGCGGCAAACACTAAAAGCATGACATTCCGTCGAAGCAAAACGCGCATCTCAGACAAAATCATTCCAATCCTGCTCGGCTTGTGTGCCATGCTTTCGGTGTTTACCACCATCGGTATTGTATATACGCTTCTACAGGAATCCGTGATCTTCTTCAAGGAAGTGCCGGTATGGTCCTTCTTGACCGGAACGACATGGAGTCCGATTCTCCCTCCAAAAGAATTCGGCGTGCTGCCCCTGCTGGGCGGCACATTGCTGATTACAGGCATTGCGATCATTTTCGCAGTGCCTATCGGCTTGGCATGCGCTATTTATCTCAATGAATACGCTCCTGCCCGGGTTCGGGGGGTTGTAAAGCCAGTGCTTGAAGTGTTGGCTGGTGTACCAACGATTGTTTACGGATATTTTGCGCTTGAAACCGTAACGCCATTCCTTCAAAAGATTTTCCCCGATATGGGGATATTCAATGCGCTTAGCGCGGGGCTCGTTGTCGGCATCATGGTCCTGCCGATGATTTCGTCTTTAAGCGAAGACGCGATGCGTGCTGTTCCCAAGAGTCTTCGTCATGGAGCATACGCGCTGGGTGCTACCCGATTTGAGGTTGCGCTGAAGATCGTGCTTCCAGCCGCTCTGTCCGGGGTCGTGTCCTCATTCGTATTGGCATTCTCGCGCGCGATCGGCGAAACGATGATCGTGACGGTGGCTGCAGGCGCCACGCCGCAGCTGACGTTGAATCCGTTGGAAAGCATTCAGACGATGACTTCGTATATCGTTCAGGTAAGCATGGGAGACGTTCCGCGAGGAACGATTGAATACGGCACGATTTTTGCAGTAGGTTTGACCTTGTTTGTCATCACCTTCTTGCTTAATATATTGGCGCAGTGGGTCGCTCGCCGCTTCAGGGAGGAATACTAGATGGAACAATTGAATCTGGGAGACAGCAAAGGAATCAACCGGAGACGCCGTAGTGACCAGACGCTGCATATGATATTCCTGGCTTGTACCAGCATCGGTATTCTTGTTTTGATGGCTTTGATCGTGACGATCGTGATGGATGGCGTTCATCGGCTCTCGCCTGAGCTGTTCACCAACTTTCCGTCGCGCATCGCGGATAAAGCAGGACTGAAATCGCCGATTGTCGGCACGATTTATTTGCTTTTGCTCATGGCTCCACTGTCATTTGTACTGGGCGTGGGCGCGGCCATCTTTCTCGAAGAGTATGCGGGCCGCAGCCGCTGGGTTCGGCTCATTCAGCTGAATATCAGTACGCTTGCAGGGGTTCCTTCTATTATATACGGTATCCTGGGGCTGGCGATTTTCGTGCGCGGCATGAATCTTGGCCGCAGCCTGTTGTCCGGGGTATTAACGATGACGCTGCTCGTGCTCCCGATTATCATCGTTGCGGCGCAAGAGGCGCTTCGCGCCGTGCCTAAGAACCGGCGTGACGCTTCATATGCGCTGGGCGCAACGAAATGGCAAACGGTATCCAGCGCCGTGCTGCCGTCAGCGATTCCTGGAATCATGACCGGGGTTATCCTGGCCTTGTCTCGTGCGATCGGCGAAACCGCACCGCTTATCATGATTGGTGCTTTAACGTACGTGGCCTTCTTGCCGGAAAATCTGCTCGATTCGTTTACTGTCATGCCGATCCAGATCTTTAACTGGGTATCCAGACCAAGTGAGGCATTCCACGAGCTGGCAGCTTCTGGTATCATCCTGCTGCTCATCATGCTGTTCATCATGAACATCGCAGCCGTGTGGATTCGGAACAAGTATTCGAAGAACATCTAAGAGACGCATAGCAGATCTAATCGTGAAAAAGGAGACATGAATAAGATATGGAATCCATCATACAGATAAAAAAATTGAATTTATACTACGATACGTACCATGCGCTTAAAAACGTCGATCTGGACATTCCGGAGAAAACGGTGACGGCATTCATCGGACCGTCGGGCTGCGGTAAGTCAACGCTGCTGCGTACGCTGAATCGGATGAACGACATGATCCCTTCCACCCGGATCGAGGGCAGCGTGCAAATCGGCGGGACGGAAATCTACAGCGAGGAGGTCCACGTCGAGGCCTTGCGCAAGCAGGTAGGGATGGTGTTCCAGCAGCCGAATCCGTTCCCTAAATCGATCTATGACAACATCGCTTACGGGCCGCGCCTGCACGGCATCCGCAATAAAGCGGAGCTTGACCAAATCGTGGAGCAAAGCTTGAAGCAGGCTGTGCTGTGGGACGAGGTCAAAGATTATCTCAAGCGTTCCGCGCTTAGCCTGTCCGGCGGCCAACAGCAGCGTCTGTGCATTGCCCGGGCCCTTGCCGTACAGCCGGATATCCTGCTCATGGATGAAGCCACGTCCGCGCTGGATCCGATCTCGACGCTGAAGATTGAAGAGCTGGTGCAGGAGCTGAAGAGCAAATACACCATCGTCATGGTTACGCACAATATGCATCAGGCTGCACGCGTATCCGGGCAGACGGTATTTTTCCTGAATGGCGAAGTGGTTGAATCCGCGAACACGGATACGCTGTTCTCGACGCCGTCGGATGCACGTACCGAGGATTATATCTCGGGCCGTTTCGGTTAAGGCCGTTATTACGACAATGATCTTTCTTAAAAGTAGATAGGAGGAGCATCATACATGATCCGGAGAATTGAGTTTGATCAGCAGCTTGATGAGCTGAGAAGTTTGCTGCAGGATATGGGCAAGCATATGGAGGAGGCGCTGGCAAACAGCGTGGAGTCCCTCCAGACCTTGGATGCGGAGAAAGCGCAGGCGGTTATCAAGAACGATGTGCAGTTAAACAACATGGAAGAGCAAATCATGGACATCGGCTCCCGCCTGATCGTGACCCAGCAGCCTGTGGCAAAGGATTTGCGCCGAATATTGGTTGCTTTCCGGATTGCAAGCGATTTGGAGCGTATGGGAGACTTGGCGCGGGATGTCGCTAAAGTCACGATCCGTCTGCAAGGCCAGAAACTGATCAAGCCTTTGGTGGATCTTCCGCGGATGTCGGATATGGTGCAAGCGATGGTTTCGGAATCCATCGAATCCTATCTGACGGAAAATACGGATCTGGCTTATAAAATGGCACAGGATGATGATCAGGTCGATCACTTGTACAGCGTCATTCTGCAGGACCTGTATTCGCATCTGACGTCCGATCCGGATTCGGCCAATCAAGCGATGCTGCTGATCATGGTGGGACGCTACATCGAACGGATCGCCGACCATGCAACCAACATCGGCGAGAGCACGGTGTACCTCGTAACGGGTCATCGTCCCGACCTCAATCAATAGCAAAATGTTAGTCAAACGCTGGCGAAAGCCGGCGTTTTTTTTGCGAGCATTTAGAAAACTCCAGCGAAGCGAGGCCATTCTTTCATCGCATTTATATGTTTTGGGGCCCCCGCAAAGTATTTGGAATAAGCATCGAAGCAGTGACTCCACTTTGTGGGGCTATTTTGCGGGAAAACACGAATTCACCGTTAATCAAACGGATTGTTCGGATTTGGCGTTAACCTATGTTATCATGTGGAAAGGAAGTCATATTGGTGCGAGGTGTTCTATGGACAAGCTGATTCTGATTGATGGAAATAATATCATTTACCGGGCGTTCTTTGCGATGCCGCCGCTGACCAATGCCAGCGGACAACAGACGAATGCGGTTTACGGCTTTACGACGATGCTGCTTCGCTTGATCGAGGAGCATAAACCGACGCATATGATGGTGGCATTCGATGCCGGCAAGGAAACGTTCCGGCATGCGGATTTTCAGGAGTACAAGGGCGGCCGACAGAAGACGCCGCCGGAGCTCTCAGGACAATTCCCGCTGCTGAAAGAGCTGCTGAAAGGCCTGGGCGTCTCCCAATTCGAAATCGGCGGTTATGAGGCCGACGACATTATCGGCACGATTACCCGCCAGGCTGACGAAGCCGGACGCAAGGTGATGGTCGTCTCCGGGGACAAGGATATGCTGCAGCTGGCTTCGGAGCATACCACGATCGCGATGGTCCGCAAAGGCGTCACCGAAATCGAGTATTACGGACCGGAACAGATTAAGGAGCGGTATAACCTGACGCCTGATCAGATTATCGACCTTAAGGGATTGATGGGCGATGCTTCCGATAATATTCCCGGCGTACCGGGAGTAGGGGAGAAGACTGCGCTGAAGCTGCTTCATGAATTCGGATCCGTTGAAGCGGTGGTGTCCCGGACCGATGAGCTGAAGGGCAAGATGAAAGAGAAGATCGAGGAGCATGCGGATTCCGCCATACTGAGCAAGAAGCTGGCTACGATCTTCCGCGAAGTGCCGCTGGAACAGTCGCTGGATGAAATGGCATTTACGGGCCTGAATGAAGAGACGGCTGGTCCCGCACTGGCGAAGCTCGAGTTTAAATCGCTTATTGAACGGTTGAACCTGAGCACAAGCGGGGCCGCTGGTGATGCGGCGGAGTCGAAGCCCGAAGCGAAGATCGACGTGACCCTTGTGGACGCGACGGGAATTGCCGAGGTTGCGGATCATCTGGCACAAGCGACCGTGCTCCATGTGGAAACGCATGGGGACAACCCCCATCATGCGGACGTGATCGGGCTGGCACTCGCGACGGAGGAGCGGCAGTACTTCCTCCCGTTTGACGTGCTGAAGTCGGAAGAGGCGGAGCCTGTCCGTGCTTGGCTTGCCGATAGCGAGATCCCAAAACGCGGGTATGACCTGCACCGTATTGACCTGGCGCTGCATTGGCAGGGCATCGCTTTTGCCGGCGCGGCATTCGACGTTCACCTGGCAGCCTACCTGCTGGATCCTACGGAATCGAATCAAACCCTTAGCGGGCTGGCCTCCAAGTACGGACTGGCCTATCTTCAAGCCGATGAGGACGTGTTCGGTAAAGGGGCCAAGTACAAGGTTCCCGATGTGGATAAGCTCAGCGAGCACATGGCCAGAAAATGCCTGGCCGTATCCGAACTGGTTCCCATTCAGGAGAAGGAACTGGCTGCGAATGAAATGCTCCCGCTGTTCCATGATCTGGAGATGCCGCTTTCGCGCATTCTGGCCGATATGGAGAAGCAGGGTATTGCCGTGAACGCGGAGGATTTAAAGGAGCTGGGACGCGAGTTCGAAGGGCAGATCGCGAAGCTCGTTCAGGAGATCTACGAGATCGCCGGAACGGAATTCAATCTCAATTCGCCTAAACAGCTCGGCGAAATCCTGTTTGTGAAGCTGGAGCTGCCGGTCATCAAGAAGACCAAAACCGGTTATTCCACCGATGCCGAGGTGCTCGAAAAGCTGGCGCCTTATCACGATATCGTCCGCTTGATTTTGCAGTACCGTACATTGGCCAAGCTGCAATCCACTTACGTGGAAGGACTGCTGAAGGAGATATCATCCGTAACCGGCAAAGTGCATACTTACTATCGTCAGACCATTGCCGCTACGGGGCGTCTGAGCAGCCAATACCCGAATTTGCAGAACATTCCGATCCGTCTGGAGGAAGGGCGCAAGCTGCGCAAGGTTTTCGTTCCGTCGGAACCGGGCTGGAGCATTCTGGCGGCGGACTACTCCCAAATCGAGCTTCGCGTGCTTGCGCATATCTCGGACGACGAACGGCTGAAGGAAGCCTTCGTCCACGACATGGACATCCACACCAAGACGGCGATGGACGTGTTTGGAGTCGGCATGGATGAGGTGGACTCCAATATGCGCCGGTCCGCCAAGGCGGTTAACTTCGGCATCGTGTATGGAATCAGCGACTATGGCCTGTCCCAGAACCTGAACATTACGCGGAAGGAAGCGGCGGCATTTATCGACCAGTATTTCGAGGTGTTCCAGGGCGTGCGGCGCTATATGGACGTGATCGTCAAGCAGGCGAAGCAAGACGGGTATGTGAAGACCTTGCTCGAACGCAGACGGTATCTGCCGGAGATTAACGCCAGCAATTTCAACCTGCGCTCTTTTGCGGAGCGGACGGCGATGAATACGCCGATTCAGGGAACGGCCGCGGACATCATCAAGCTGGCCATGGTCCACATGGACAAGGCGCTCCATGAGCGCCAATTGAAGAGCCGCATGCTGCTCCAGGTGCACGATGAATTGGTGTTCGAGGTACCGGAGGATGAGCTGGAGGTCATGAAGGAATTGGTGCCGGACGTGATGAGTCAGGCGCTGAAGCTGTCCGTGCCGCTGAAATCGGAAGTCAGCTATGGCGAGAACTGGTACGAGGCGAAGTAAAAGCTTCACGGCGTGCTAGCGGATAGGGTTCGTTTAGGGGGATCATGGGGTGAAGAGGGAGGCGGTTATGCACCATACCTTTCCACAAAACCATGGTCCCGCTCTGTCCCAACTTCCGGTATAATGGGGGATGAGGTGAAGTCATTATGCCGGAATTGCCGGAAGTAGAAACCGTGAAACGAACACTTAACCAATTGATTAAAGGTAAGCATATAGATCATGTATCCGTGAACCTGCCGCGGATTATCCAGCGTCCTGACGACATCGAGGCATTTGCTTTTATGTTAAAGGGCCATACCGTGGAAGGCGTGGAGCGCCGCGGGAAGTTTTTGCGGATCTTGCTGGACGGGCTGGTGCTCGTTTCGCATCTTCGGATGGAGGGGCGTTACGGGGTGTACCGAGCCGAGGAGCCGGTGGAGAAGCATACCCATGTCATCTTCCATTTCTCGGACGGGACGGAGCTGCGGTACAAGGACGTGCGCCAATTCGGAACGATGCATCTATTTGCGCCGGGGGAAGAGTTCCAGCATGCTCCCCTTGCCAAGCTTGGTTATGAGCCGCTGGATGACACGTTTACGTTCGGAACCTTCAAGGAAGTCATCGGCACCAAGAAAACGAAGATCAAAGCGGTGCTGCTGAATCAGGCATATGTGGTCGGCATCGGCAATATATATGTTGATGAGGCCTTGTTCCGGGCCAAGATTCATCCGGAGCGGAACGCGAACAGCCTGAAGGATGCCGAGCTCAAGCGATTGTATCATGCGATCGTGGATACGTTGTCCGAAGCCGTCGATGCGGGCGGTTCTTCCATCAAGTCCTATGTCAACGGGCAGGGCGAGATGGGGATGTTCCAGAACAGCCATCAGATTTACGGTCGGAAGGACAAGCCGTGCCATGCGTGCGGCGGCCCGATTCATAAGATCGTGGTCGGCGGACGGGGGACTCATTACTGTCCGAAGTGTCAGCCGGTCAAGAGGTAATTGAATAGGCGTGCACCCATTCCTGCTCCCCCACATATAATGTGGAACATATGTGGAGCGCATCGGGCAGCTCTTCTTCATGAATGAGCAGCTTGATGTGGAGCTTTGGAGGAGGGAAAAGGGTGCTCAGTCATATTTTCTCGTCTGCCCTGCTGGCCATGGCGTTAAGCCTGGACGGATTCGGGGCAGGGGTTACATACGGTCTGCGCAAAACAAGGATACCGCTGCTGTCTGTATTGATCATCTCGCTGTGTTCCGGTTTGGTGCTTGGCGTCTCCATGCAGGCAGGCGCGCTGCTGCAGCGGTTCTTATCCCCATCTGCGGCATCCGTGATCGGAGCTGCCATTTTGATACTGCTGGGCCTTTGGTCTTTATATCAGCAGGTTCGGAGAAGCAGCGAGCCTGAAGTGCAGCCGGCATCCGCCGTGGATTCTTCCGCATCGCTTACGGAAACGCAGGGAGCCATTCGTCAAGGGACACCGCGTCGTGAAGTTACCACGGCAGGCCAAGAGCAGCTTCAGCGAGCGGTATTCTCCCTTGAAATACCGAAGATCGGCGTCGTCATTCAAATTCTCCGCAGCCCGACGAAAGCGGATCTGGACGACTCCGGCAGCATCTCTCCCTGGGAGGCGATGTGGCTGGGGATCGCGCTGTCGCTCGATGCGTTCGGAGCCGGGCTCGGCGCAGCGATGCTGGGTTTCTCGCCGCTAGGCACCGCAGCCGTGGTTTCCTTGTTCAGCGGGATATTTCTGGTGCTGGGCATGCGGGTCGGCCTCCGTTTTGCGGCCAAGGGCGGCATGCGTTTTATCTCGTATTTGCCTGCTTTTTTATTAGTTGTCATGGGTATAATGAAGCTGTTATGAGGTGAAGTCATGAATATCGGTTTAACCGGAGGAATTGCAACAGGCAAAAGCACCGTGTCCTCCATGTTGGCCATGAAGGGAGCGCTTCTCGTCGATGCGGATATCATCGCCCGGGAAGTGATGCTCCCGGGTCATCCGGTGCTGGGTAAAGTGACCGAACATTTTGGACAAGCGATCCTGTTTGAAGACGGTACGTTGAATCGAAAGAAGCTCGGGGAGATGATCTTCCATCATCCGGAGCAAAGAGCGGCATTGAATGAGATTACGCATCCGGCAATCCGGCAGGAAATCCGGGAACGGACGGAGGCGTATGAACGGCAGTATCCCGACCGGCTGGTGGTAGCGGATATTCCATTGCTGCTGGAGGCAAGGGAAGCCTATCCTTATCTGAAGCAGATCGCTGTCGTCTATGTCCCGCGCGAGCTGCAGCTTGCGCGTTTGATGGAGCGGGACGCTCTTACCCGGGAAGCGGCAGAGGTGCGTCTTAGCAGCCAGATGGACATTGAGCAGAAGAAGCTTCGAGCGGATATCCTGATCGATAACAGCGGCACATTGGCCGAAACGCAGCAGCAGGTGGACAACCTGTGGAACAGGTTGGTTCAGTTATGAAGTGGCTTCGTAAAAAAAGGGTGCTGCTCCTGCTGTTCGTTTCTTTTGTAGCGCTGCTGTTCCTAAGCTCCAATTGGATGACCCTGCTGTATCCGATCCATTATAAGGATGAGATCCGCAAACATGCCGCCTATTATGAGGTTGATCCGTTTCTGGTGGCCT
Source organism: Paenibacillus sp. HGF5 (assembly GCF_000204455.1). Classification (NCBI taxonomy): domain Bacteria; kingdom Bacillati; phylum Bacillota; class Bacilli; order Caryophanales; family Paenibacillaceae; genus Paenibacillus; species Paenibacillus sp. HGF5. Next base: position 18,163 of record NZ_AEXS01000154.1, read on the forward strand.
CGATCATCCGGGTGGAAACGAATTTCAAGCCGGGCAAGGAATCCAAGAAGGGCGCGCTGGGCATTATGCAGCTGATGCCGGATACGGCGAACTGGGCGATGGAAATGGCCAAGCTCCCGTCGGTGAACCTGCTGAGCGTAAAGAATGAAGTGGATGCAAACATCCAGCTGGGCACCTGGTACATTCAGAATCTGCACAAAGAAATGGACGGCAATCCGATTGCCGCCATCGCCGCTTATAATGCGGGCCCGGGGAACGTCAAGAATTGGATCAACAAGGGCATGTGGGATGGAACCTATGAGAACGTGAAGAGTATACCCATCGGGGAAACCCGGCATTATGTACAGCGCGTGATTTATTATTATAATCAATATACGGATGTGTATAAGGGCGGCTTCTAAAGAAAAAAAGAGCGCTGGACAGGCTCTTACATCGAGCCCCCAACACTCCTTTTTTAAGGAAGAATCAATTATTGACCGGAGTATTGACCAGCCAATTGTTGCTCGGCCAGGGTTACAAGACGCTTTGTGATGTATCCCCCGATCGAACCGTTCTCATAGGAAGTCATGTTACCTTGGTATCCGTCTTGTGGAATGGAGATACCAAGTTCTTGAGCTACCTCGTATTTCAGTTGCTCAAGAGCAGCGTTTGCGCGAGGAACAACCAGGTTGTTGGAGTTGTTGTTGCTTTGTGCCATGTTAAGTTCACCTCCTTGGGTTGGTAAAAGTATTATGTCTCGGGTCTCGCATTTTCATAACATAAAAGACAAAAGTTTTGCTGGTAAATTTTTCTGACGCCCATTAAGGGCGAATCACGCTGAATACAAAGGAAGTGAGACAACTTATGAAGTGTCCATATTGCAGTTATGCCGGAACGAAAGTGCTGGATTCAAGGCCAGCCAACGAGAACAAGTCCATCCGCCGCCGCAGGGAATGCGAGCAGTGCAGCAAGAGGTTCACAACCTTTGAAATGGTGGAGGAAACGCCGCTGATCGTCGTGAAAAAGGACGGAAGCCGCGAAGAGTTCAGCCGGGAGAAGGTGCTCCGCGGTTTGATAAGGGCATGCGAGAAGCGTCCGGTATCCGTGGACCAGCTGGATATGATCGTTTCGGATGTCGAGAAGGCGCTGCGCAATACGGCGGCAGCGGAAGTGGAGAGCCGCCAGATCGGGGAGCTTCTGATGGAACGGTTATATCCGGTCGACGAGGTGGCTTACGTTCGGTTTGCGTCCGTATACCGGCAATTCAAGGATATCAATATGTTCATGAAGGAACTGAAAAGCCTGCTGTCCAAGGATACGGACGTACAGGAGCTGTAAGAGCGCCACGGTTCTTTAAGCGACCCTGGTGCTCTTCCGGCGCTCTCATGGCGCCAAATTCTCATCATCGATAAGTGACATTATATAGAGAAGGAAAAAAGGCACAGCACATTATCAAAAAATTCTATAAAAAGTGTTGACATGCCTGCTGATTTTTTATATGATATAGAAGTCGCTTACGGGGCCTTAGCTCAGCTGGGAGAGCGCATCGCTGGCAGCGATGAGGTCAGGGGTTCGATCCCCCTAGGCTCCATACGAAGAGGAACCCTTGAGAAATCAAGGGTTTTTTTGTTTTTAAATAACTTTTTAATACTTCTCAGAAAATCTAATTATAACATGAGCGTAAAAAAAGGAAGTACAACGCATTGTTGATTGTTCTTACTTTATTGTATCGCCTGTAACAGAAGCAGGGGCGGCATGTGTTGCTCGATCGGCCTTAAATCCGGAAGTGAGCAGCAAGACCAAAAATCCACCGGCGACGCCCCACAAAATCAAGGCGTTTGAGTGAGCTGCGTCCAGTCCGCCGTAGTACATTACTTCCCGTAGCCCTCCTGCCGCGAACCGCAGTGGCGTCCACGAATAGATCCAAGCTCGCGTCGTCTGCGACAAGAACTCCGGAGCCATGTTCAGCAGCGGCACGGAGAAGAACATCAGCAGTACGAGCAGCGGTATTGCCCGGAATCCGATCCAATTCAGCAAGGAAGATTGCAACAAGAAGAACGCCGATCCAGCCAACCATAAGAACAACCACGTCTCCCCCGCGTTCGCCAGCTCCATGCCGTACCACGACGAAGCCATCCATATGGTGAAGCACGTGGCGATGCCGACGATCGCAAGCCCCCCGATAGCTTGCAGCGCGCTGACTGTCCATCTTCTTGAACCCGCGGCGATCGCCTTCTGGCTAGCCAGGAGCAAGACGACTCCGGTCACCATGCTGCCGATCCATATAATCTGGGTCAACAAACCCGGCGCATTCCCCGACGCATTATTCACTCCCGGTGGATGCACGACTTCCTCCAGAACGTTCACCGGTGTCATTAAAGCTTTAGCCGTTTCAACCGGAATTTGCTCCGTTTGCTGTCCGATCTGTCCAAGCAGCTGCTGCAACAGTTCCCCATTGATCATTTTCATCGCTTGCCCCATTGTCTGTCTTACGACCATCGAGGCTTGGGTGTTCATACCCTCGTTGGAGATGATTTTCACATTAGGGTGAATCGGCGAGTGAGTTGCTAACGAGAGTAAACCGCTGCTCAGATCCGTCGGAATCACCATCGCTCCGTAATATTCGCGTTTATCCAGTCCTTCCCGAGCCTTTTCCTCGGAATCCACGACATGCCAGACAAACGGCATTGCCGGGCTCGACAGCAACTTTTCCCGGATCATTTCCCCTATCGCAAACGTTCCTCCGGTCGGCAGCTCCGCCGGCTGGTCAAGGATAACGAGGGCCACCGGGACCTCCTTTGGCTTCGATCCAAGTACCGATCCCATCATCGCTACCCCGAATACGGTCAACACGATCAGGACGAGCAGCATTCCCAGCCACATCATTTTTTGTGTCAGCATTTTCATGATCCACTACTCCTTGTTCTTTATCATGAACATATGGTTGATTATCAACGGCAATGTTCATTTGTGAAGGGCACCATACAATATGGCTGCATCACACGGTCACTTCATGGCAATGAACAAAAATAGCGTTGCTGCAGCAACGCTTCTGTATCTTTTTGATTACAAAATTGATTGCTCAAGTACATTCGTGAAGCGCAAGACATCACCGCACTTAAATTTCGGCGATGCCTTGCGATTTAGCTACACAAATTTCAAAATCTACTGTTCGAATTTTTTCGTTTTTCTGCCGGCAGTATGGCCTCGATTACGTCCCAATGCTCAGCGATCTTTCCATCCTCTACGCGGAACATATCGTAGAAAGCAGTATGTTGACCATCAAATAGACCTTCACTCATTGTAAGGACAAAATTGCCTTGTCCGATTACTTGGTGGACATGAGTATATTGAAACTCAATATTTCTCTCCTTCAGAGCCTGCAAAGCAGCGTGAAGACCGGAAAGGCCGTCTGCAATATGCGGACTATGCTGAATGTAGTGATCTCCATCAAAATAAGAGGCAAGCAGGTCAGGGTTCTTCCCGAGCAAGATGTTCTCAACATAGCTTTTGACAAATGCTTTGTTGGCATCCGTCTTGTCGATATCCTTAATCGTAACCGGTCCGTCAATCATCGTATGATTGCTTGGTGTCTTCTCTACCATCTCTTGCAAATTGTCCCAATGCTCGACGATTAGTCCATTCTCAAAACGGAAGAGATCAAATACGATTTTAGGGCCGTGAAAATGATATACAGAATGAAGAGCCACATAATTTCCGTCGACTAAAGTACGCTTAATGCTTACCTTAGTACCAATTTCCTTTAAATGATCAAGTGCGCCAAGCATGGATTCACGACCATCGGGTAAGGCCTGGTTATGCTGAATATATTGATCTGGATGAACGTAAGCCGTAATCGCTTCGGGGTTGCCGCTCTCAAAACTTTCCAGTACGGCGACTGCCTTACGAACAAGCTCATTTTGATGGTTGGATGTCATTGGAATATCCTCCTTGAAATTTTTTTTGGTCATTAGATAAATAATGAACAGTACGTTGTTTATTTATCTGTTGCTCATTATAATAGAGGCTAATATAACGCTCAATATTCAATATTTTTAGTAATGCTGGATAACAGACAACTCATAAAACTTTGTCGCTTAACGACCTAAATAAATTTAGGGGGAACGAAAACAATGAACAAGAAAACCGACCTAAGAATACTGCGCACGAAACAATCGATTCGAAAGGCGTTTTATGAGCTTATTCAGGAAAAGGGATATGAATCAATAACGATCCAGGATATTGCCGATCGGGCTATGATCAATCGAAACACTTTTTATCTCCACTACCAAAATAAGCCTGATTTATTAGATACATGTATGAATGAATTGTTGAGCGAATTAAAGGATGCGGTCATTCTTTGTCCCATCAGCATGAATCCTTTCAGTATTTCTCTACTCGAGACAGTCATGCAGACTGTACTGGAGCATATTTCTCTAAATTTGACCTTTTATCATTCCATGTTAATAGATGAGAATAGAATCTATCAGTTTCAAGCGAAAATGGAGGATATCATTAAAGATAAATTAATTGAGGGGTGGAAACCTGCTCAGGGAAACTCCCCATTAGCGATATCCAAGGAATTGCTGATCGAATACCTCGGATCGTCTTTCATGGGGATTGTAATTTGGTGGATTAAAAACGATAAACCCCTTCCTGCAGATGAAGTTTCATCTCAGTTTAGCAGAATCGTTGCCTACGGGCATTTAAGGGCTGCCGGCATCGCCGTCGAGGAATAAAATTAGCGAAGTAGGAGGAGCAGGGTTCAGATCTGCCCTTTACATTTGAATAACATGGTGCTAATATTGATTTCGATAGTTATAGAACTGCAGAAGATATGCGGGGAGGTGGGTACAGTGGGAGAAAATCAAGAAGCTATGGGGCAAGCGGTTAAAGTGTATAAAGCTTTGGGGGAACCAACCCGGCTGAAGATCGCTTTACTGCTCGCGAAAGAGAGCGATTTATGCTTCACCGCGGTCGGTGAAAGGCTTGAATCGGTTGCAGGCTCGACGCTATCGCATCATTTAAAGCAATTGACGGACTCTGGCTTGATTGATTCTCGCAAGAATGGATCGTTTATTCACTATAACGTCAATCGAGAAGTAGCGGAAAAATTTGCGCCCTTTTTGTTGGCGTAATTTTTTTAAAAATCATTTCTATATATTTAGAACAATGGAAATGACGGAGTTGTTTATACTTGAATGGTGTTTTAGCGTACGAGACGACTTGGAATAATTCTTCGATGATTTTTGCTAATCATCCCTACCCAATATTAAGAAGGAGAGAATAACTATGAGCGGTCAAACGAATACGATGGAGATTGGAATGAGCACTTTCCTCCATGCAAATCCCCGAAATGGCGGTGTCTCGCATGCCCAGAGGCTGCGTCAGACGATCGAAGAAATCCAATTGGCGGATCAGGTCGGCCTTGACGTCTATGCCATCGGCGAGCATCATCGCATCGAATACACAAGCTCGTCGCCAGCGGTCATTCTGGCAGCAGCTGCAGCTACAACAAAGCGGATCCGGCTCTCGAGCGCAGTGACGGTGCTATCTTCGGACGATCCGGTGCGGATATATCAGGACTTTGCAACGCTGGACGGTCTGTCGAACGGGCGAGCAGAGATCATGGCCGGACGGGGTTCGTTCATCGAATCGTTCCCGCTATTCGGCTATGACCTGAAAGATTACGAGGAATTGTATGAAGAGAAACTGGAACTGCTGTTGAAGATTCGCGCTTCCGAAAAGGTGACCTGGCGTGGCGGTCATCGCCCGGCGATTGACAACATGGGCGTCTATCCTCGTGCACAGCAGGAGCCTTTGCCTGTCTGGATCGGAACAGGGGGCAGCCCGGAGTCGGCTGTTCGGGCCGGCCTGCTGGGACTTCCGATTGCCTTCTCTATCCTGGGCGGAGCGCCGCAGAGATTCGCACCCTTAGTGGAGCTTTATAAAGAAGCCGCCGTGAAAGCTGGTCACGATCCGAATAAGCTGCAAATTGCTACACATTCGCATGGCTTTATTTCGAATACGGCACAAGAGGCAGCTAAGCGGTATTATCCTGTCATGGCTGGCCAAATGAACCACATTGGAGGGGAACGAGGCTGGCCTACCTACACACGTGACTCGTACGATTCAGCCCGCAGCCTTCACGGCGCTCTTTACGTCGGAGATCCCGAATATGTCGCAGAAAAAATCGTGCTGCTGCATAAGAATCTTGGCTTGACTCGCTTCATGATGTACAACGATTTCAGTTCATTGCCGCATCGCGACTTGCTGCGGACGATTGAGCTTCTCGGCACCAAAGTAGCGCCGATTGTCCGTAAGGAGCTCGCCCGCCAGACGTTTGGCCGTAACGCCTAAAGCAGAGGATGAACGCTTGAAACGGGAAGGCTTGATTGGGCCGAGAAATGAAGTCGGCAAATGGAGCATTATTTTTTTAACTATCAGTTCTATAGATTTAGATCTATTGAAATGAAAAGAGGAGATATAGATGAGGAATTCATGGAAAATTTACATTTTAGCTATTGTCAGCTTTTTAGTCGGAACTTCAGAGTTCGTGATTACCGGCATTTTGGATATGCTTGCAAGCGATATTGGAGTGTCGGTAGTAGCGGCCGGGCAGTTGATTACGGTCTACTCGCTTGCTTATGCCATCGGCACCCCGATTCTTATTGCACTTACGGCAAAAATGGATCGAAGAAAGCTTATGCTATCGGCTTTGGGATTATTTTTCGTTGGGAATTTGATCACGGTCACAACTACAGGCTACGGCATGCTGCTCGGAGCAAGAATTATTTTGGCGATCAGCACGGGGGTATTTATGGTCGTCGCCATGACGGTTGCCGCCAAAATGTCTCATCCTGGAAAACAGGGCAGCGCTATCGCCACGGTTTTAGTGGGCTTTAACCTCGCACTTATTCTAGGGGTCCCGCTTGGGAGGATCATTGCGGGCTCACATGATTGGAAAATCATCTTCACGGGAGTCGGGGCCCTAAGCTTGGTCGCGATGGTGGTCCTTTTGCTGACGATTCCGAGATCGGAAGGAGAGGCTCCCGTTCCTATTCGGGAACAGCTTGCCTTATTAAAAAGCCCCCGAATCGCTGTCGCGCTTTCCATCAGTTTTTTCTGGATATTGGGCTATACGATGCTGTACACCTATATAACGCCGTTTCTTCTGGACATTACGGGGATGAGCGAAGGGATGGTCAACGTCGGGTTGTTTGCGTTTGGGCTGGCCAGTCTCATAGGATCCCAAGCTGGCGGCTACGGTGCAGATAAATGGGGTATCCCCCGTACGATGATTGGGGGCCTGCTCTTTCACTCCGGAATATTATTGTTACTGACTGCGTTCTCCCACTCGTCCATGTTCGTGTTGCCTTTGCTTATGTTATGGTCCTTTTTTGCTTGGTCGATGGGGCCGGTTCAACAGGTTTATTTAATCGGCATGGCTCCTCAGGCTTCGGGGATCGTCCTGAGTTTGAACAATTCGATCGTGCAGTTGGGCATGGCCGTAGGGGCTGTAATTGGGGGTATCGTTGTAGAAAGCATCTCTCTTGCAGCAGTTGGTTGGTTTGGCGGAGTTGGCGTCGCAATGGCACTCATCCCGGCTATTATTTCTTTATCCATGCGTCGCCGATCTGCAGCGGCGGAACAAAGCGGAGCGTAAAGTACCTTCTTTCTCAGAAATGAAAATACCGCCTAAGCGTTGTTGAATAACGCTTAGGCGGTATTTTCATACTCATGGAGAACATTGCGTTTTTTTGAGTGCAGCGTACCGTGATTTTAGTTCATTCAGACGCCCCAAATTCAAGTTCACCCAACGGGAAGGCAGTTACACACCTCAAACGAATTACTATACGGTAATATTTCCGCACCAGAAGAAAAGTACCTTTGTGCAGGAGCGGATAGGAGTTAATCAATTGTCCATCTTTCAGCTTTAAGCTGAGATCCTTGAATCGTTTCCCGTTTAAAGGATGGGAAGGCGCTTCGGAGTCGGGTGCATAATGTACATCCATGGCGGTAATCTGCAGCAACTGCTAATCGATTATCAGAGCACTTCAGAGGAGCATATCAGTTGCCGTGGATGTCGAATTCTTTGGTGTCCTCTAAAATTGTTTTACCACATCATCTGAATCAGTGGAGTGAGCCAGCTCTTTCTGTGCTTCCAGAGCGGCGAGTCTGTCCAGCAGGGCTGCCCGGATTTGCTCATAGGCGTCACTGCCCAACGCCATACGTATCGGACCCTCTCCCTGGTCGACTCGGCGGATAATCTGCTGCGCCATTTTATCCGGATCGCCGACAACCATTTGATTGAACATGCTCATATCTATACCAGGCAGTTCTCCCTTCATCAGGCTAACGAATTGGCCCGCCTCCGTATCCCGGTATTCGTCCATCCGCTCGCCGAATACGGCGTTGCTTGTAATGAAATTCGTTCGGATTCCGCCGGGCTCCACCATAGTGGTCTTAATATTGAACGGAGCCACTTCCTTAGCTAGCGCTTCAAAGGCTCCTTCGACCGCCCATTTCGTAGAGCAATACAGTCCCATACCCGGAATAGAATAATGACCCGCCATACTCGAAATCTGTACCATGTGACCGCCGCCCTGCTTACGGAAAAAGGGCAGGACTGCACGCGCTGCACGCAGGGAGCCAAGCACATTGGTCATAAACTGATGCTCAATTTGCCTGTCGCTTGCTTCTTCCACTGCGCCATACAAGCCATAGGCTGCATTATTGACAAACACATCGATCGTGCCCAGTTCTAAAAATGCACGTTCCACCACTTCAGCAATTTGCTGAGAGTTTGTCAGATCTAAATTAGCCTGCCAAAGCCCAGAGCCATACTGTGCCTGCAGATCATCCAGCACCCCCGGCTTGCGTACCGTTGCGGCGACACGGTCCCCCCTATCAAGCAACTGGCGAGTTATACGTGAACCCAAGCCTCCTGATGCTCCTGTAATGAACCAAGTTTGCATGCTAAACACCCTCCATTCGTTGTCATCCACTGAATTATACAAACAATTAGAGGGAGCTAGCCACAGCACGTCTATTCTATTAACGGGAGTAACAGTCTACGGTAGCTGCCTGTCCTGCTCAAGTAAACGCAATAATCTCTCCTCCGTACCTGAACCGGGCACCGGAACAAAGAAACACCAGTGCAGTCCCGGGTCATTATCGATTACAGCCGCGGAATGGAGCTCGAACTCCATCTCCTGTGCGTCAGGAACACGGAATAAAGCGGTGGCTACGCGTTTTTGTTTGATTTCATACAGCTCCCATAAATGTACGAACTCCACGCTTTCCCGCGTCAAGCGTTCAAACCGTTCCATATATAACGGGTTGTTCTTGTAAAGATCGAAGCCTGCCCGCAGAATGGCTACAGAGTAACGGGCAGCGCCTTCCCAATTCACCAGTCTGTTGCGGTAATCAGGCTTTAAAAACATAATGTCCATCATATTCCGTTCGTTGTCCGGCAGACTGCCGAAATCGGCTACGATCAGTTCAGCCGCCCTATTCCAAGCGATAACATCCGTACCTTCGTCTGTGATAAAAGAAGGATAATGCAGTTGATTTACGATTTTCTGCAGAACTCCCGTATCCGGCCCACCGTTATTTGGCACTGTGACGACGCTCGCCACATCTACATTGGCCAGATCGAATAGATGCTTCTGCTCGTCTTCGTCAAGCTGAAGCGCTTTGCTGATACTTAGCAGCACTTCCGGCGAAGGATTAACCTCCTTGCCTTGCTCCAGCCAGGCATAGTAAGTGACGCTTATATTGGCAAGATAAGAGACTTCTTCTCTTCGAAGTCCCGGAGTGCGTCTTCGTCCGGGCAGCGGCTGAATCCCGGCCTCTGAAGGCTGCAACCGTTCTCTGCGCGATTTAAGGAAGTCACCCAATGCGGATGAGGAACGATTCATTTTCATGTGGGTCACCTCTATTTACTCATATGGAAGAGACATATCGCTATTAACCAAATAGACCAAAAGCACTCTATACATGATTATTATAGTCTCTGTTGAATGCCGTTTCTACAAAAGAGAACCATAACGAGTACCGAGGTTGTTAATCCGCTGAATTGTTCTAATGTGTCTTGTTCCAAGTAAACGGATTTTATTTCAATGCCTGACGATTGTTGATCATGTGGTGTTGCCGGCAATTTTATATTTTTCTAAACCGTGAATTCTCATCTGGAGCATAAATGGGTTAAACTTACCGGGTACAAGAACTCAATCATCATAAAGCAGCGTAGTATTCATTCGGTTTGAAAAAAAGTCGAGTCTGTGCTACTATCAGAAAAATAAAAATATAGCGAAGAAGAGAAGGCTATGCAATAGCGTTTATGTCCAGAGAGCGGAGGGATTGCTGAAACCTCCGTCGTAATGCATGTATAGTGTCGTCTCGGAGCTGTTGACCGAACGCGGAAGGCGTGATAACACGCCCGCAAGTAGGATCAACCGGCCTGGCATCCGTTAACATGCTGCAGGTATAGCATCGGCTTTACCTCATGAGACTGCAATTGCGAGATTGCAGTAAACCTGGGTGGTACCGCGAA
>NZ_AEXS01000153.1:0-54088 GCF_000204455.1 Paenibacillus sp. HGF5
TCCTGTTTTTTTATCTATTTAGGGTCGATTCAGAATCGTTCGTTCTTTAGATTATATGCCATACGGCATCCGAAGAAAAATGTTATTCCCTTTCCGCTTGTTCCCTCATTGTATACCCGGCTCATCATATCCGTTATCGCCAAGCAAGATATTTCTTGTCCGAGTCAGGTGTGGCGAAATCCAAATACACGATGCTTCATCGTCCAGGAAAGCTGCTTGGAGGCAGAAGGCGCAATAAATCCTCCCATTATGCAAAAATACCAAGTGCTTATAGGATTAACACAAGACCTGTGCGCACATTCTTGCTACGTTTTAGGTAAGCGCTGTCATACCAGTCTGAAGCGCACCGCAGAAAGGAGGGAAATGATATTTATTAACGATTACATCAACCTACGGGAGGGATCGCCGTGAAACGAAGGTTTGCTTTATCCAAAAGAATAACCTTCTGCCTGATCAGTGCAGCCATGCTGCTTGCTCCTCTGTTTGAAGGACAGAGCATGGCTGCTAATGAGAGCAAGTACCCCGCTTCCGCATCGGCCAGCAGCTACGACACCCGCTGTGCTTGCGATGCATCGAAAGCGGTGGACGGCAGTCTTAGCACACGCTGGTCCGGCGAAGGCGACGGCACTTGGCTGAGGCTGGATCTAGGTTCCGTCCAACCGGTCTCACTGGTCAAGATCGCATTTTACAACGGGGACTCGCGTACATTCACCTTCGATATCCAAACCTCAACCGACGGCTCCAACTGGCTTCAAGCTCGGAACGCTGTCACTAGCGTCCAAAATAACCAGCTGCAATCCTTCTCCATCCCCGTCGTGGAAGCCCGCTATGTACGTATTGTGGGCCACGGCAATACCTCCAATAATTGGAACAGCTATACGGAGGTCGAAATTTGGGGAGGTACTACGGATGGAGGAGGCGGAACCCTTGACCCGGCGAAGCCCCCTTCGGGCAATTTTGACCTAACCAAGTGGAAAATCACCCTGCCTGACGCGTCCGAGATCCCGGCCGGCACACTCGCCGGCGGCTATGAGCATCCGGATTGGTTCTATACCGATCCCGTCACCGGCGGCATGGTGTTCACATCCCCTAATATCGGCGAGACCACCACGAACAGCACCTACACCCGCTCCGAGCTTCGGGAAATGCTGAATCCGGCGACGAACAGCGCCTCCTCATGGGCCAACAACTGGGTAACCTCTACCTCCTCCCCTTCCATTAAGTCACAGGCCGGCGGCGTGGATGGAACGATGAAGGCTACCTTACGCGTGGATCGTGTATCCGTCAGCGGGAACGAAGCCGATAAAATCGGCCGCGTCGTGGTCGGGCAGATCCATGGCCCCAGCACCGAGCCTATACGGCTTTATTACCACAAGCGTCCTTCGGACAGCAGGGGGGCGGTTTATTTTGGAACCGATGATCTCGACAACAACAACACCTGGGTGAACATTCTCGGTGGACCGAACCAGCTTAACCCTGTAAGCGGCATTGCCCTCGGCCAGACATGGAGCTATGAAATCAAGGTGACCGGACTGCTCATGACGGTAAAAGTAACCCCGGAGGGCGGATCGGCCATCACCGTGACCCATACCCTTCCAAGCGGTTATAACGATAAATATCTGTACTTCAAGGCAGGCGTCTATAACCAAAACAAATCCGATACCACACCTGATCAATCCGACCATGTCAAAGCCACTTTCTTCTCTCTGACGCACATGCATCCGTAGCTTCCACTTGTCCATCCGATGCCCGGGGCAGTCCAGCCTGCTTCCGGGCGTTCTTAAACACGCTTCAACTACCAATCGAAAAGCGAGGGATGAAACGTTGAAGAAGAAACTTTACCGGTTCTCATGCCTAGTCCTCTGCCTGCTGATAACCATGAGCGTCATGGCATCCCCAGGGCAGCTTTCTGTTACATCTGCACAATCTGTTGCAGGATTCGATCTTGCGGCAGAATCTGTTGCCTCTGCTTCCGATCCCCTGCCAGAGCCGGAAGGTCCGGATGTTCTGTTCTTCTCCGATAACTTCGATTCGGAGCGATACGGCACCACCGGAGGAGTCGTCGTTCCCCTGCCCTGGGTTCAAACCGGGGAAGGCGGAAGCAAAGCCAAGACCTCCGTATCCGGCAGCGCGCCGTCCACGCCAAACCTCATGAAAATCGACGTGACCGATTCCGTCTATCTGCCCGTCAATACGACGGGTTATGGCAACATTAAGCTGAGTTATTATACGAGAGCCTCATCTTATGTCAGCGGAAGCATCGTGGCAGAGTGGTCCGGCGATGAAGGCGCGACTTGGAGCCTGCTGGAGGATTTCAAGCTGGCCCCGGGAACGCCTGAAGCGCCGCGCAGCGAATCCAACACGTTGAAAACCTGGACGCTGCCGCCGGAAGCGAACAGCAATCCGAACGTGCGAATCCAGTTCCGGGTAGGTGATCCGATGAACGCCAATATGTATATCGACAGCGTCTCGCTGTCCGGTCAGGCCATACCAGGCATTCCGCCTGCCATCGATCCCGTGCCTGAGCCTCCGCCAACCGAAACCGGCCCATACCCTGCTCCGGAAGGCGTAACCCTCTATGAGGACGTTTTGATCGGCAAAGCCGGCGACCGGGATCTCTATACGTCCATCGCCGTTCCGAGCACTCCGCTGGCCGAGCCTATGCCGGTCATGATCTACATTCACGGCGGAGGCTGGAACAAGGGAGACCGCAAAAACGCCCTGGGCAGCATCTGCAACTATGTCCTTAAACGCGGGTACATCGGGGTCTCCTTAAGCTACCGTCTAACTCCCGAAGCGCCTTACCCGGCCCAGATTCAAGACGTGAAGCTGGCCATCCGTTATTTGCGCGCCCATGCCGAGCAATACCACATCGATCCGAGCCGAATCGGCGTCTGGGGCACTTCGGCTGGAGGTCACCTCGCTTCCCTGCTTGGAACGACGGGAGACCTGACCTTCGAGGATACGGTCACGCTGGATACCGGGGATACGGTGCATCTGCCCGATATCGAAGGCGCCGGAGGGTGGCCGGAATACTCGACCAAGGTGCAGGCCGTGGTGGACTGGTATGGACCTGCCGATTTCACGACCGATTTTGCCGACCGGTACAGTTCGGTCACGAAGCTGCTCGGCGGACATAACGCCCTGTCCGTCCCGATTGAAGCACGGCTTGCCATGCCCGGAACGTACGCCAGTCCCGATGATCCGCCGTTCTGGATTCGGCATGGAGACGCGGACGCCACCATCCCTTATACCGACAGCATCACCTTCGCCGATCAATTGACGGCTGCCGGCGTTCCTGTGGTCGATTTCGAAATCGTTCCCGGCCAAGGCCACGGCTTTACCGGAGAAGCCAAAACAACCGCGGATGCGGAAGCTTGGGCCTTCATGGAGCAGCACGTAAAGAATCTGGAGGTCACGACGCCGATTCTCTACAAAGAAGGCTACACGCCTCCTGATCCGACGGATCCGACCGATCCCACCGACCCAACCGATCCTTCAACGGGCATCCCCGTTGAGGTTGGCCGTTTGGAGCCCTCGGACGATGCCTTGATCGACAGCTCCAAACCGGACGCCAATATCAATTCCGCTACAGGCACAAGCGTCGGTCTTTTTAGCGTTTCATCCGGTACAACCAACAAAAGGTATGTCTATTTCAAATTCGATGCTTCCACTCTGAGCGATCCCGAATACCGCTACGAATTCCAGGTCGCCGCGAAAAAAGGCACCAGCAACACGGATCTTGAGCTCTCCCTCTACGGGATTGAGGATACAGCCTGGAGCGAAAGCGATCTGACCTGGAACAATGCGCCCGTGAACAGCCTCGATTCGGCCGCTTATGTGGGGTCGTTTACGGTGAAGGCCGAGAATAGCGGCCGGCCGGAGGTGTACGGCGTCGATGTGACGGACTATGTCCGCAGTCATCTAGCAGATGGCAGCGTATCGTTTCTCCTTGCGGATGCAGCCCATACCGGTGTCAGCGTCAATATCTATACCAAGGAAGCCAACGGCTCCAGTAATCCAAGACCTGCGCTGGTCGTTAGCGAATTGGTGGATTCCAGTCAGGATACGACGCCGCCGTCCTGGCCGGACGGAAGCCGCCTGTCCATCGGCAGCATTGGCGAAGATTATGTGCATCTGTCATGGCCGACGGCGGAAGACAACAAGATCGTCGCGAAGTATAACGTTTATCAAAACGGCGTCAAAGTCATGGAGATGGGCTCCGACATCACCCGCCATGAAGCGGAAGGACTATCTCCGCACACGGAGTACAGCTATAAGGTCGAGGCCGTGGATGCCGCTGGAAACGTCAGTCCGGTTCCGCTGACGCTGCAGGTTACGACGCTTAGCGCTCCCTTAGCGCCTTGGCCCGTGGTCTCGGTCACGGCAAGCGGCAGCGACGGCAACATCGAGGATAATACCCTGGACCAAAATCTGTACACCCGCTGGTCTGCCGCCGGCGACGGTCCGTGGATCATGTACGATCTCGGCGAGACCCGGGACATCGGTTATCTGGGCATCGCCTTCTATAAAGGGGACGCTCGCGCTACGGAGATCGATATCGAAACCTCCGATGACGGCGTGACCTGGTCTCCGCTTATCAACGGTTCGAGCAGCGGAACCACTAACGCGATGCAGCCTTTTGACGTTCCGGACACGAGCGCACGTTACGTGAGGCTGATCGGGCGCGGAAATTCGGACGGCAGTGCCTACACGAGTCTAACGGAAGTCCATATCTACCCTCCTTTTGCTAACGGGGATACGCCTGTGGCCATTATTCCGGATTTTGTGCCGCAGCCTCCGGAAGGAACCGTTCCTTTTACCGCTCCCGGCATGAAGAATGCAGACGGCAGCGACCATCCGGTACATCAGGCTTTTGCTGCTACCGGAAGGACGCTGAACGTTATCGATTACGGAGCAGATCCTGCAGACAACGGCTCGGACGATCGACCGGCGATTCAACGAGCAATGGATGAAGCGGTCCCGGGCGACGAGGTGTTTTTCCCGAATGGCGTATACAACTTAAACAGTGCGCCCGATGGACTGACCAATCTAATGCTGAAATCGGAGGTCAATTTACGGGGGGAGAGCCAGAAGGGTGCGATCCTGAAGACCTCGCTGAACAAGGTCCGGAACAGCACGATGCTGAGATCCGCCAAACAGCATGACCTGACCATCTCCAATCTGACGCTGACCTCCGCATGGGAAGGCCAATATTCGACCGATCACAGAATCAACAACCCGGATGCCGGCGGTCCGGACATGATGATCATTGCCGCCAATTATGGCGAGGCGCCTTCATACAACATTACGATCGACAGCGTGACGATCGAGAAATTCAGCCGCATGGGCGTCCGCATCGAGAACAGCCATGATATCGTCGTCCGCAATACCACGTTCCGAAATGCCACGGACCTTGGGCCGGGCGGTGCCGGGTACGGCGTATCCATTCAGGGGGTGCCGAAGGTCGACCGTAACGGTTTTGCCAATGATACAAGGTGGAATCTGGTCGAGGACTCTTCCTTCGAGGGGCCTTATCTTCGTCACGGCGCACTCATTCAATATGTGGCCCATAACAACGTGATCCGGCATAACGAATTCCACCAAGTCCGGCTGGATGCGATTGATCTGCATGGGGAGCTGGAGTATTTTAACGAGATCCACGATAACCTGATCACCGACATGCCGTATGGCGGCGGCATCGGCATCGGGAATACCGGGGGGACCGCCCCGACCAATCACAGCAAATCCGGCCCGCAAAACTATATCCATGACAACACGATCCGCAACGCGCGGGAAGGCATCGTCGTATCGATGGGCTCGCCGGATACCATCATCGAGAACAACCGAATCGAGAATACCGTCGATATTCCTAACGCGGCAGGCATCAACATTTTGAACGGGCCGGGCACGATCATCAAAGGCAACACGATCCGCCAGAACACCGCCGAGCATTATTGGGCCATCCTGCTCGAGCACGACAACGGGGACACCAACGCGGGCGGCATCGGAGCCGGAGATCCGGAGAACGTGCAGATTCTGGACAACGTCATCACCGGCAACAGTAACGGAATTCAGCTCCAGGCAGGCAAGAATATCAAGCTAACGGGCAATACGCTGGACAATATCGGCGAGAACTTCACGGCAGCACCTGGCGTCACGTATACCGATTTCACGGTGGGCCTGGAGTACAGCACGACGGCCCCAACGAATGGGGACGTTGTAGCAGCCTTGGTCTTCGAGAGTCCGATTACCGTTACGAATAACGGCGGATCTTCAACTTACAGGTTCACGGAGAACGGTTCGTTTACCTTCGAATATACGGATGAGGACGGCAACAAAGGCACCCTAACGGCAACCGTTTCGAACATCGATACAATCGCCCCGGTGCTTAAGGTTACGCTCTCGCCTTCCGTACTGAAGGCGCCGAATCACAAAATGGTCGATATTCGCGCTAGCCTCGAATCCAGCGATGAAGGCTCTGGCATTGCGTCCATCATGCTAACCTCCATCACCAGCGAGAGTACAGGTGGCAAGGGGCATAGCGGAGATATCCAGGATATTTTGACTGTGCAAGATAAGGATGCAGGTATCAACGAAAGTAAAGGCAAGGGAGGTGATCGAGGACCGGATATTCAGGATGCCGAATTCGGTACCGATGACACTCATTTCCGGCTGCGAGCGGAGAAATCGGCACGCGGTCAAAGCCGAATCTACACGGTGACCTATACCGTTACGGATCATGCGGGGAATCAAGCAAATGCGGTGGGAACGGTGAGGGTGAAGTGAGGTACGGTGTAATACGTGAAAAACGTAATGGAGAGGCACGTTAATCTGCTTTACGTCGAGAAATTAGTTGTTTCGCAGGCTAGGTAACCCGGAGTAGAAAAAATCATCGAAAACTGCATCGCTGCTTTATTTTAGTCGCCGCTAGGCGACTTTTCTTTTTCAGGCTATTCATGCTTGGTTAAACATATTGACCGATAAATATTACATATAAGCGGTAATTTATATCGCGCCTACCGCCAATGCGCCAGCTCCTTCTACAACGGGGCAATAATCCAGCGAATATGCCGGGCGGGGATCGTATTCTGCACAAAAGTCAGAAGTCCCAGCGTGACGGAATCACCAAAGCGGTCCTTCTGACCGTCGGCGTAGACATAATTTCCGTTCACACCGCTAGTCAAGGGAATGGTACGGATATACAATGCCTTTGATTCCATGAAAGCATGAATATCCCCGTCGAATTCCTCCACACCTGGATAAGCTTTCTCCCCTTCTACATGCGTTAACAGATACTTTGCCATCATGATTGTTCTCCTTCTGGTTTATATAATCAGGGATTTTCCCTGTAAAACCCGTGCCAAATAAAAAGGCCGCCTATTGGCGACCAAGCGGTTTCTTATTTTGTTTTCCTTATACTTCAAGTTCAAGTTGTATCCAAAGTCATTCAAAAGAATAACCCCTGCCATGTTAATTAGATGGAACCGTCTCCTACAGAAAACTCAGATTTCAATTGCTCTCTTTATTGATAATCCCCAGACGATAAAGCACGGTCATGATCCGGTAAAAATCGAAGCTGCCCTCAGGGTCATGAAGTACTCCTGCCTTTTTTGCAGCTTGTACCGCCGGTCCCGCCCAAGATGGAACCTTCGCAGGCTTATCCGTCTCCGCCGCCTTAAGCCTGGCATTCATCTGCTTGATGGCAATGCCCTGCTCGGTTAGCAGTTTCATTGCCGAGGCATATTGCTCGTTAAGCTGCCGAACCTGGTCCTGTGTTTTTTGCAGCTCGGCCGTTAATTGTTCGATTTTCATGCGTTCCTCCTCCTCCGGACTTGGCACATCATATTGATGGAGCGAATGCTGCTCCATAATGGAAATGAGCTTTTTGGGATAATTGGGGTCAGTGGCATAGCCGCCTCTCCAAATCTCCGTTGCCGCCGTTTTATAATCCGCCCATAACACGCCATGGTAGCGCTGCGGCTTGTCGCGGGTGCCGTTCAAGATCAGCCGGGTATGATCGGCAACCGATTCATGCCAGTGGTTGTATTTTCGAAATGAGGCTTGAGTCGTATAGGGCGTCTGTCCCCGGTATTCCGTTGTCTGCATGGTCACGCTGCCCGCCGGGCCGGTTCCTTTGATGCCGAACAGATTGTTCGCCTTTTGCGTCAGGCCGCTCGTTCCCCAGTTGGATTCCAGGATTGCCTGGGCAAGCGTAAGCGAAGCGGGTACCCCGTACTGACGCATGTCCTGAGCAGCTATAGGTGCCAGCTTGGCTATAAAATCAGAGGGCTTCATCCTTTTTCTCCTCCTTTCCTGCGGTTGGCTTTTCCCCTTCTTCGGATTTGATCTGGAATACCTGTACCACATTACGCAGGGACTGGGGGATCGGTACCCCCATTCTTCCTACGTTCTCAATAATGGACAGCAGCTCATTCGCGAGATAGAAGAAGATCACCGTATTCTGAAAATAATTCATCTCCCCCAGCACCCGGTCCACCAGATGCATCAGGGCGATGATGAGAAAAATGGTCATTTTGCGTGCAATTCCAGTATAACCAAGACGGCTGCGCAGCTCGCCGTTCATCCAGGCCGCGCCCCACCCGGTCAACCAATCAATCACCACGAACCACAACAACAGATGCAGCGGCAGCGACCATCCGCCCCAGACGTACCCTGTCACGGCCCCCGTCCCCGCCACGAGCATCTTAAAAAACTGACCGATGTGCTCATACATAATTCTTCCTCCTTTTATATGGTTTTGAAGGTGTGAAAAAGCCCTCGGGGGAGCCGAGGGCTTGGATTGAAGTTATTCATAGTTGCTTTAACAGAAATACATGGATACACCTTTTAAGCAGTACACCACTTCGCATGCGGATCATGCTTCCGATCGCTGTTGCCCCCAGATTTTCCTGAAACTTTAGGGATAGAGTTAAAATCCGGGGACAAAGGCGACCGCTCCGCTTCTCCAGCATGATTCCGCCTTCTCCGTTGAAGCCCTTCACGTTAGGCCTTTCAAAGCAGCGTTTAGTATGCCTCGCCAGTGATGACTTCATATTCAGCCGTGTTGATTACGCCAAACGCCACATACTGTCTCAATTGAGACTTCTGTGCCCACTTCTTTTCATAGTAGTACTTCAATCGTTCAAAATCGTTCTCGAACATCGTCTCCCGCTCCTTTCGATCAGCTATTTTCAAGCGACAGCAGCCGCAATTCAAGTCCCACGATTTGAGCGCCCTGTGCATCGTTCTGTTGACGCAGCTCCAAAGCCTCCAGTTCCCGCGTTACCATCTCGCTCCCTAGACGATCCATTTCATTAGGCTCTACTGATTGAGGTCTGGTTAGCTCCTCGATTTCCTCTGAGGTTAAGCCTTCTACCCAAAATATCGGCTGGGCCGGAGACTCCAGCACCGGCATGTCGCCACGCTGCTCTTCCGGGAGTGCATGCCATTTAGACAAGGCTTGTTGGAATGAATCTTGTGCTGTACTTACGGCAGCCTCGTATGCATTCCAGGCTGCAAGATCAAAGCGCGGGCGGAACAAGCCTGGAGTTACAGGGATGCCGATGATGTAGCCGGAGATGGTGGTTTCTGGTTCGTTGGGGGCTTCACCTTTTGGTTTGTTAACGTCTTTTGTTGTGATTAGAATATCTGGTATTCCTTGTTCCATGTAGGAATAAAAAGGGACGACACCGGAAAAGGCATCGTCCACGATCGTGTCCTCTATATAGAGGCCGTCTGTATTTACTTTAGGTACGGCTTTCATGTAATACCTCCTTTATTGTTCAGCTAGGAATGAAGGTAGGCATATATCAAGATAAGCATTTCCTCCCACATTCCAAATTTGTACATGGCCCAAAGTATTTATTGTAATTTCAAGGGGGAGTAACGCGCTACCAGAAGACCATAGAGATCCGAAAACTATTACATCAGATGGTCTATATCCCTCTGGAAGTGTGAATAGCAAAACTCCGTTTCCTGTCGTGCCTCCCTCTGGGCGTCCTACAATGTAAACATTTCCCAGCGAGTCCCTTCGATATCTCAATATTCCCGTCCAAGAGTTTAGTAGCGTGGGTGAAATCCAACCCGGCTGCGAATACTTATCTGCCTTCTTATTCATCAATACAGATACAGCGGTGGCATTCTGTTGTACCGTGCCAGTCAGTTCTTGGAACATCGACATTTCGTTAGCCGCATACGACCCGGTGAATGGAACAATAGGTGATTTATCTAGCATCAGGTATGTGACGGAGTACGCGGCGGAAGGGTCGAACTTCTCTTTATTAACACTAGCCCATGCGGGTCCATTTGAAACTTCTAAAGCTGATCCTGGAGTCCGAAAACCGGAACTATCAGGCGTGATGCGCATTCCGTTTCTGTAAAATTCGATAAGTAAAGAGGCTTTGTTTTTCAGTGGGTATTTTGCACCGTTGAATGTTGCAACACCATTGCTTGCAACTGAAAGCTGGTTGCTCTCTCTTACCACAATTCCCGTCCCAACCTCGATTAAGTTATCGCCCTCATTAAACGTTAACGTGCCTTCGGAAACGATAGGTTCGACTGTTGGCGTTGCGAGTCGGTAAACGAGTTGGTACGGCGTCCAATTTGGCGCTTGTATAGTCGGAAGCGTAAACGTCCCATCAACCCAAATACGATTAACACCATCTAACCTGCGAGCCCATAATTTTATGCCTGTACCGTTGTATAGGTTGTTCACGGGATTATCAGGCGTTTGCAATCCTTCGGATATGATTGCGGAGCCGTTATACATCGTCCAACCCATAAAAAATGCCTTAATCTCGTCAGGTGTCGGCGTGTAGTTGTCACCCCATCCGCTGTCTGCACTGGAAACACCTATTCCTAGACCTATAGCCCCACCACCCCAATCAGCTGTACTGTATAAATCTACTGCGCTTGATGGTAGACCTCCTTTTAAATAAGTTCCATCATATTTTGTCACAACTGGTTGATTAGTTTTATTTCTATCAACAATATCTGTAAGTAGTCGTACACATTTTCCCCCTGAGTATGAATTAAAATACCCGTATTGATGGTTGAAGTCAAAGACTAGCTTCTTCCACTTCGCAAGCTTAGTATACTGCCCGCCCTTCTCGAATACCTCGTCAGCATTCATACCTGTCACCGGATCGGAGTATAAGTCCGTTTGCAGCGTTAATATATAGTCTTCACGTGGATTGTGTGTTTTGACCGTAACTCCGAGATTAAGTGTAATATCTTCAATAACATAGTCACCAACAGTCGCACCTTGAGGTGCTACAATACGAACCTCCATAGTTTTAATGTTTGCCGGAGTAACAAATATATCTGTTCCATTACCTGTTCCGCTGACGGAGGTTCCAGGTGTGTCTAATACATAGAATCCTGCTTCATCGTAACCTAGTACATCAACGTACACTCCATCGTATTTTTCAAGGCCATTTAGAGTGATTTTTGCACGAAGTGTATAGTTAGTATTCGGTATAGCCGGAATGAGTTTAGACCGGTATTCCACAATCGTTGCACCTGTTGCTTTTACTATAGCTGAATATTCAGAAAGCACTTTCGTTGAACTTTCCACCGAGCCTTCAAATAGTGTAGGAGCCAAATTATCTCCGTATCGAATCACGTACGGATTTCGGACAGGTTGAATACTATCGACGTATGGATATTTTATAACCATTTGTTCCGAGGAATACGATGTGATGCTGTTATATTCTGATTGTGAAATTTCATACAAACTTACGTTTTTAACATCAAAGTTAACTGCAGCATATACTCCGCCCGCATAACAAACTCCAACTATAATATCAAAAGCAGTGTCAACTGATTTTGTAAACCCATAATAAATTCTTTGCCAAACCCCCAGTTTAGTCTTATCTACAGCATCCGCCCCAATTGCAGCATTTGCACCTACTTTTACTAACCCGCTGCCTGAAATGCTGTTTATTTTCACTTCTGCCGATATTACGTAGTATTTCCCAGCTAGAGCAAGAAAAGCTGAACCCCCTACCTGCCTATAAATGATATAACCCTCGTCTTTATTAGTAACAGCTACATTTATAGCCTCAGTATTGTTACCAGTTGTGCCTGACCCAACACTTAAGGTAGTTGTCGCCGGATTTGATACGCTTCGATTAGTCCTCCGTCCAGCCAAATTCACCAACGTCCGCCCCTTAATCCCACTCAGCTTAAAAGGCGCGCTCCGCTCCGCATTCACGATCTGAAGCCCCGGCTGCAGCACAACTTCCCTGCGTTCTTCGGTATCCAGACGCTTTCCCAGTGCATTGATGGACTCGTTCGTTTCACCCGCGAACCGATCTACGGCATCCGCGTTCTGATCAATATACTTCTCCAGATCGAAATACGTCGTGGACGGCGAGGTTCGATCAATTTTGTTCAACCCGATATTCGGCGTAACCGGATTCGTCATTTAGGCTCCTCCTCCCAACAATCTGTCTTGTGTCGTTGCTGATATTTCCTCAAACGTCATGCCCTCCACCTCGGCGATGGTAAGGTAACGCAGAGCGTAATCCACAGCCATATGCGCGGGTTTGATCTCCTCAATGGCCGATTTCAAGTCACTTAAATTGGGCGGAATGCCCAGCGTATCTCGAAAATGAATCGTTACTTTATACTCCGCCGGCTGGACGGATACCTTGATGCTGCCCCGCTCATAGGCTTGTGCCACATTTTTGAGCATGCTGGCAGACACCTTCCCGCTCCCCCGCATCTTGGAGATGATCACCGACCGCCGCTGTTCAATCGGCTTGGATAAGTTGACCGGGATGTTCAGGTCCTGCTCATACCTGGATAGCGCCCAGGTCGCGGTTTCGGGGTAATACTGGTCCAACTGATCCTCCAGTTCTTGCGCCAGCTTATCCAACTCAACTCCTTCGGCTCCGGCAATGGCTTTCATTTCCCGAACATCGTGATAAAAGGACGGCAAATAACCCAGCCAGGCTTCGGCTTTACTCATAGGACCGTCACCGTCCCCAGGACAGCTACCGCCTCCGGTTCGATCGGAATGCTGTCCGTTCCCCCGTTCACGGTCAATACCTCGTAGTCGATGACAGCCGGAATATCCAAAATCACGTTGGCGATCCGGTTATACCGGACCAACGGGTCGGACATGGCGAGGTCTTTCAGATACTGGCGCACGCCCTGCTCAATCGCTCCCTGCACACCATCCAAGCCAGCCCCATCGAGCAGCGTAACCTGCACTTCAATATGGACTGGCACTTCAGCCGCTCCCACAACGGTGACCACCGAACCGACGGGAGCCGCCCCTTCTCCCATGCCATCCATGGTCGGATCAATATGCTGCTGCACCGAATCCACTACGGAAGGCGTAGGCGAACGCATCTCGTTATCCAGCAGCACCACCTTGACCGTGCCGGGACCGTCCCATAACGGAAAAGCCTTGGCCTTGCCGACCCCGGCTTTCTCCCTCGCCCATAACTCATACTGATTCCGGTTCGCGCTGGTCACGGGCCGGGAGATTTTTTCGCGGTATCGGTCATATAACGCTTCATCCGATTCGGTATCTTCGCCAGGTACCCAGAGTTCCACCAGCTCGGCCTTTACTAAGCCTTCTACGTATTCCAACGGAAGCAGCGAACCGAATCGACGGTTGCCTTCCTTCCCGCTCGTCTCGCATTCCAGCACGTACTGCCCTGCACCCAGCCGGGTCATGACTTTGTAATTCAGAGGATCCAATGAAAAACGGCTCCCTATAGCCACATCCACCGGGGCGCCGTTACTGCCCGAAAATTGCCCCAGCAGCTGTGCTTTTGTAGCCTGCTTTCGGGTAAGTCCCGACCAGGCAATGCTTCGATCCAAAAATTCGCCCGATGCCGTAGCGGCAAATTTCAGGTTCATGGAATACTCCAATTCCATGTACATCTGGGCAAGCTCAGCCGCAGAAGGCGCCAACGCATCGTAGATGATGCTGCCCTCTCTTTTGTCCATACCCTCCGGGACGCGATCCAGCATCCGCTCCAGAATGGCTTCATACGTCTGTTCCTCAACCACTCTCCCTCACCTCCTTAGTCATACTGTAAGTTCCATGCACGCTTCGGACCGTAAACTCCGCTATGGCCAACTCGCCCGTGAACGTAATGTTCATGTCATCCACCGACAACACGCGATCATCCTGCAGCAGCGCTTCCTTGATATGGCGCTCGATTTCAGCATAGGCCCACAGCGGGTCGCGGCCAATGACGGAGTCCAGCTCCTGCCCATAGTTGCTGCTGTAGATCAGATGCTCAAATCGGCGAGTCTGAAGGATTTTGACGACCGCCTGTTTAACGGCCTCAAGAGCATCAATGTGACCGGATATCTTCCCTTCCTCCAGATTCAAATCATATGTCAAACTAGGCTGCTCCAAGGTTTCCACGATCTCGCTACCCGGCTGCAGCGTTCCTCCTTGCGGGATCATGACGGCTTCACCAACCGATCCAGCACGAGATACGTTTGCCCGCCCTGGTAACGTATGAGCAGCACCGTGTCTCCCGTTTCCAGCCCTTTTCGAATCACATATTCCGCGCCGCCAATGTTCAGCTTGTACTCGGTCATCGACTCTCCGATAACTAAAAAATCCTCCGTCAGGCTGAAACGCTGATCCACGTTCACCTCCAGAGGATGGATTGATGTGACTGTGCCGTACAGCACCGCCATCGGGTTTGTGCTTCCCACGGCGCTGAGACTGGCTTTTTTGATAATATCCAGCATCCCTGCTTACACCACCTTCATATTCAGCGACATCGTGTGCGTACCGTCCGAGAATTTATGCGTACACTCATCGATGAGATACGGCTTCAAGCCTTCTTCGGGCAGGTTCACATAGATCGTGTTTCCGGCACGAACCCGTAAATCCCCGATAGCCTCTATCGACAACGTCTGCTGCTCCCTGTTCTTCAGCTCCAGCAAATTTTGCGCTAACTGCTTCAATTGAGCAGGGTTCATGTTCTCGTCAGCAACCTCGTATAACTGGAGCAGGCCCCACTGGGCAATGTTTTGTCCGTGCTGATATAGGTAAACATCCCGCTTGCCCGTCTGCTTGTTGTCCCGCACGACTTTGATGCGGTTGTACGTCTCGTTGTCGATGCTTTTTTTATATGAAAAATCCGTCATGAGGCTGTCTTCTCCCACCGCAAGCATGAGCAGCATGTCGTTGATGTTGGTCAACGTCAGTTCGCCATACCGGTCGTAAAACATATAGTATTGCTTGGTCGCGATCAACGTGGAATCCAGAGCCTTGCAGATGATATCGATCAGTTTCTTGTCCGCTTCCAGCATGGCAGGGATCGTATGGCCCGTGTCGACCAGCGTACCTGTCTTCAGATTGAAATCCTTAGCGATCTTCCGGATGATATCCTCCACCTTGGCATTCGTGAACCGGTAGGTGTCGTTGCTGGACAGGTAGCGCAGCTGATCGTAAGCCATTACCTTAACCTGGGCGTCCATGCCCCACTCTTTGGAAAAAACGTACCCATAAAACAGATCCTTGTTATCCTTTCGGAAGCGCACAATGTCGCCGTTCTCCACTTCGAATGCCTTGCTCTGCGCCAGGCCATCGTTCACATAGTTGATATCCAGACTTGCCGGCTTCGCCTGGCGGCTTGTTTTCCATGAGATGTCGGTTACGATCTGCCCCAAATCCCACACGCTGCCGTTCTTACGGTCAATCATCAGTTCGATCACGATGCCACCTCTTTAAGGAATTTTCAGAACCCGGCCGACGGCCAGCTTTCGGACCTCATGGTCCTTGATTCCGTTCAGTTTTTGGATGTCCGCATGACGGGAACCGCTGCCGAGCAGCTTTTGGGCAATGCTCCACAAGGTGTCGCCTTTGGCAACCGTATAGGAGGTTGGTTTTTTGCGGTCATCCGGCCTGTCTTTGGTTTTCACCGCAGCGGCCTTTTTGTCCTTAACCGGCATAACCTTGCGTGCCCCATAGAACACATAGCGCTTAAGCGTGATCGAGAACTCGATATCCTCCGGCGATCCGGACATCGTATTCCAATTGAAACTTTCGATGGAGGCCGCCATGTTGATGCCAAAAGACTTCATCGCCCGCACCACATTCTTGCCATCCGTACCGCTCAGCGGATCGGGAACAAGCCCCGTCATGACAAAGCGAACAGGCCTTCGAGACTCCATCCAGCCTTTAATGGTATTTACGTATTCAATCGGAAGCTTCAGCTTCTGGTCAGAGCCTAGATGTACAAAGGGGTACACTCTCCCCGGAAAAAAGCTTTCAAACGAGATCTCCGTCAGCTTCGGGTGCAGAATCGCATTCACTTCGCCAAGCCCCGCGACCGTATAGGATTTGCCTTCACCGCTATCCTTGACATCAATCCGCTCCGGATTCACCGGAAATCGGAAAACCTCCTCCTGGTTATTGAAGCTCAGAAAAAATCCGTAATCGCTCATGCTACAAATACACCCCCTCGGCACTGGACACAAACTGCTCCTCCAGCGTTCGGTTAATTCTCGACATGATCGTATCGAGATCGGCCCCCGAGTTAATATCTCCCGTCGTCATCTGCACAGTCGGCGTCAGGGTGATCATATTGCTGATCGCATTCACTTCCGCCAAATCGCGCATCACCTTTAGATCCTCGCTTGCCACGTCCACCGAGTTATCCACTTTACCAATGGAATCGATGCTGCCGCCCGCAGGGGCTACCGGGATTGGAGCCGTTGGCATGGCGGGCATGGACGGGGTTGGGGTGGTTTTCGGAACGGTAACATCGTATCCGGTTTTGCCGTTGTTGTATTGTTTTAAAAGATCCTCGTTGTTCTTGCCCAAGTTCTTATCAGGCATGAATTTACCCTTGAAGGTATCCATCGAAAAATCTTCTATCGCTTTCTGTCCCGTATCCTTAAAATTCGTAAAGTCTGCTTTATACTCAATCTCGGCGATTTGCTTGGTATCTACGCCTAGAACTTTACCGAAAAAGCCCGCTACCGCGTTCACACCTTTAATGATCCCGTTAATGACGGAAATGACCGTGTTGACCGTGTTTTGCGCCAGATCGACAATGAAGCCGAACACGTTACTAAAAACCTTTTTCAGTCCTTGTGTGACTACACTCCAAACACCGAATGCTGAAATCACGGCGATAATTAAAGCAATTAAATACATAAGTGGATTCGCATTAATAATCATATTAAGAATCCTCATTGCTCCGGCTTGGATGCTGGTTGCTGCCGTTAAGAGATTCGTTTTCATAGCTGCAGCTAGTTGAGCGGCTCCATAACCTAAAGCAACGATTCTACTGGTTATTAGCCCAATATTGAGGATTCCTAGTAATACAGCTGCAAACGTAATGATGGGCAGTAACCCCATAAATATGCTGATAACGTTCCAGATTGCCATTCCTACGCCAGAAATCGCACCTTTAATAAATTCCCATGCCGGTGGCACCAGTTCTGCAATCCACATAAACACTTGGACCAATACAGATAACCCAATTGTTAAAGCATCAATGAACGGCTGAAATGCTCCTGATTCAAATGCGGCACTTATCATTTCCATTAACGGCATAATGGCTGCCAAAGCTCCAGTTCCAATCTGAACAAACGAGTTATCCACTAGTCCCAGCAGCTTCTGCCACTTGTTAACGGGAGAATCCATCATTGAGCCTAATGCTTCTTGCGTCATGCCGGATTTTTGAAGCAGCTTATCCATGGATGAGAGAAACGCAGTAAAATTGCCCTTAGATGAGGTAATTTCCGCATTGAAGCTTTTGATTTGGGCATCAGGAATATTAAAATTTTTCGCTAAAGAACTAGTATCTCCGCGCATTGCACTCATAATTGCCTCTGTTGCATCTTTAGAACTCTTGTTTCCTGACGACATCATGCTCATTCGATCGGCAAAGCCAGTAAGCTGCGTGAGTTGATCCGAATTTTTGGTTGCCGACATAAAGGTCAGTGCGTTTTCTAGAGATTGATTAACATCCGAGCCCGTCTTCAGCGCATTATTCTTAAAAGTCTGAAACATCGCAGTTCCCACTTCTGCATTGCCTGATTTTACTTTAAATAGATCTTCTAGCTTCTGTTCCTGAGCAGCAGGAGCAATAGTCGCCTTGACGACAATTTCTCCCGCTTTATATGCCGATTTGGCAAATTTTAACGCTTTGCTAAGGGCGCTCGCTTTCTTCTCGCCTTCTCCCATTTTTTGATTCATTTGTTCGATTCCATCCACGACTTTTTCGGTCATCTGAAGCATTTTTTCTTTATACGAGACAGATTTTGCCGTTGAACGCGTTAATTTTTCTTGCTCTTCCTTAGCCTTAGTAATCTGTTTGACAACCTGTTCGTATCCCTTTTCAAACTGCAGCCATTGACCAACCAACACATCATTGGCCATGTTGTTAAAGTACGACAGCGCATCCTTTACACTCGCCATTCCTTCACCCCCTTCTTCTACAACCTATCTCCGCTTCCGGACTCGCTCCAGCTTCTCCTTCTCCACCCGCATCGAGATCATGGCATAGATGGCGGCCCGTTCCCGGACCGTCATCGCCATGAGTTGGTGAGGAAGGATGTGCAATTCGTGGAGGGCGTAGTACGCATAGTTCGCGTCACCGTCGCCCTCTTTGATCAGTTTTTTACGTCGTCCACCAGTTCGTTCATATCGCGATCAAAACCGTTAAGGCCTTGGACCCGCTCGCCAAGCGCGGCAAACTCGCCGGGCAGCAGCATTTTGCGGAGCAGGGACTCTGCACCGAGCACGCCGTAGGATTTTTGCAGCTCGCTGTTTTTCAAATCCGGGTAAATGACGCTCGATACCATCAGCTTCGCCATATAGTCGTTCGGGTCGATTTCCGGCGTGAAGACGCCATTCTTACCCTTGACCTTACGCGTAGCCGCTTTGCGGCACTCCTGGTTCTCCTCCTCCGTGATACTGCGCAGCTTCCAAGGAACGGGGCTCCCTTCTGCGTTCTTAAAACGAACAGAGACCACGAATTCCTCCGTGATCTCCGCAGACGACTGGCCAGAAAAAAACATACTAAAATCGCTCATATTCCTTCCTCCTCATATATGAATAAGTATTAAGCCAATGGGTTAAACGGCGTCTCAATCCGCACATTCTCAAACGTGAAGGCCACTTCTTCCTCCAGTGCCTCCGCTTCCGTGTCTAGAGATGCCATAATCACGCTGTCCAGGTTGACCCCTTCCAAAATCACCGTCTGACGTCCCGTCGACGAGCCCGGATCCTCGTTGCGCACTTCGATCATGAAGTAGGCGTCTTTGCCGGTCTGAATGTATTCCATCATCAGCTCGCGGAACAGCGTGGTCACGTAATAAATGGTCATCGTGCCGCTGCCCTTCCAGCCAATGGCTTTGTGCTGCACAGCGCGTTGGCCCATCGTTTTCAGCTCGGCTTTTTCCTTCTCCACCGTAGCTTCCAGTGTTTTAATGTAGAACATTTCCTCCATACGGTCGCCAATCTTGACGAATGCCTTGCCCTCTTGCCCCGAAATCGTGTCGCTTGCCCGCAAAAATGCCATCTTAGACCACCTTCACTTTCATGTATACTTTTTCAATCGCATCCACCGGCTGTACCTTGATATCCACAAACAGCACATCGCCTTCCGTGCCCGGCATCACCACAATATCTTCGTTCGCATCGAAATTTTGGATAGCCCCGATGTTCTGCAAAGACGCAAAATACGCCGCGCATTCCGCCCAAAACAGCGTCCGGCCATCCACATTGTTGTCTACCTTCCCGATATAGGACTTCTCGAAAATCAGCTTCAGATCATTCGCAATGCCATCCAGGACGCGGACCACACGGTTTTTGGAAAAATGGCGCGCTTTGGCCGGCTCAATCGATGTAAAACTGTTAATATCCTGCTCGACCACGGCTTTGCCGCCGCTGTAGCTGAACAAGAACTCGCCCTTCGTGAGTGCCGCTTCAATCTCCGTATGGCTTAGACGAACATCGGTATCCACCGCTTCATCGTAAGCCGCATACGTCAAGGATTCGTTGACCGCTGCCGCAGCCGTGGCTCCTGTGACCCAAGCCACCGACTTCACCTTGTCTAATATGGTTCCGTCGGTGAGAACAACGCCATTTTTCACGGAGATGATTCCTTCATAATCCGCAGTTGGATAGTCGGACATTACAGCTTGAACCTTCTTGCCTTCCTGTTCGCGAAGCCGCTTGACGAAAGCGGTATACAAGGACTTGAGCGTTGGGTCTGCAGACAACAGGCCAACGGTCTGGAAGTCTTGGACCTCAAGCGCGGCAAGAAAGTTCACATGCTCTTGGTTCGTCACGGTGCCGTTGGCGCCGCCAGTCAGAGCGAATCCTGCCGTTGCCGCCAAATCGCCGGTATCCGGTGCGAAGGTTACGTACAGGTTCGGCTGCAGTTCTTCTGCACTAGCTACAAGCTGCTTGTCCACAGCTTTGCCGCTCAGCAGCGTGCTGACCACAAACTTGCCGGGATCATCCACCGCGTGCTCAACAACGATCTGGATGTCATTCCCACGCTCTCCGCCGTAAAGAGCAGTTGCTTTCAGTCCGGCAACCGAGCCGCCAGCCTGTACACCGCTGTTCAGGCGGTACAACAGGAGTGTGCCAGCACGCTTGAGGGTTTCTTTTACCGAGAGCAGCTGCGGTGCCGTGATATCATAACCCAGCACCTCAACCAGATTGGTACCTGGTTTGATCGTCAGCATCTTTTGCGGCTCTCCCCATGGAAGGGACAAGCCCAGTGCGGCAATCCCCCTTTCACCTACGCGCCCGATCGGCTGCTCCTGCGATGAGATTTGAGTGTAAACGCCTGGTCTTACTTTGTTGGGTGTTGTCCATGTTCCTCCGGCCATTTAGATGACCTCCTTTTTCAAAAATGTGGTGAGTTGCTCTTTCGCTTGCTGAACGGTGTACGTTTTGCCCACTTCGAGAATGGCGCTAAGCACATCCTTTTCGCGATTACTAAATTGATTGGATTGTACCAGTTGGTGTTTGTTGAACGTCGGTGCTGTTTCTTTTTACTCATTTCAAACCGCCTCCCTGTTTCAATGTTTGCATCTTGCTTTCCGTTTCGACCTGATCGGTCGTCAGCTGAATGACGTACTCTGCGCGAAAATATCCTTCTCCCGATGTCCCATCATTCCCCGTTGGTCGCTCCCACGCCACTGACGAGGCGCGACATGGACGACCTTCGACATCAAGGGATGTCAGGCACTCCAGCATCTCGTCCATGAGCGAGGACACCGACTTCCCAGTAACCTGAACGTAATAGATCTTGAAACGAAAACGAGCCGCATATCGATTGGTCGATATCGGCTCGAACTCGGCTAGGGTTAGCTCGGTTTGGAAGTATGGTGGTTCTGGTGTAGGAACGGCATCCTCTCTTAAAACCATTTCAATTTCTGAAAACTTCCTCATCAAAGTTCCCTTCAAAGATCCCTGCATTTCCTGAACAATCATATTTATTGTTCCTCTCTTCAACTGGATGTCTGTTATGGTCTTCAATTTAATTCGGTATGGAAAAGATAGTTGCAAATTTTGCAATGCTTCGGCAGTTGCCTCATTAGCGAATATGCTCTATTTAGCTTTTCATCCAAATTGTCTGCCTTGGCTTTGAGCCGATTCATTCGTTGGAGCATTGCCATTGTACACCGTCCACTTTACTTCTATAAAAACATATGTTGTAGCAATATGCTCTTCTGCGCCTTCGTCATGAGTGAGTGGTTCACATCTATTCAAAGAATGTTCAGGGCCAAGAAATGAAGCCGTCCCCGTAACCTACATAATGGACTCAGCTTTTAACTCGTCATACTCTTTCCGGATTTCCTGTGGTACGCTGTCTTCCTCGCGCCGACCAGCTTTGACTAGATCAAGGTAAATCTTCGCAATTTTTCGTTTATCCATCTACATTCCGACTCCCATCAATTGCAATTCAAAGAGTAAGGCGATGGCTTCCTTGTTATCGAAATCAGCTGCCTTCAGTTCTTCAACCTCAACGGACAACGGTTTTTGAAATACAGATGGCGCTTCTGGTTCGTTGGGGTCTCGGTATAAAAATTTTAGCTCTAACGTATCAGGTTCAACCCACCAATCATCTGCAGCTTCAAAGTCTCGATTCAATTGACCATATTCAAGTTTTAAGCAACCAACTGTTTCAGGCGATCGCTCAGCAAGGGCCGTGAAGGTTTCAAAGTCTTCCTCTGTAGTGGTCTCTCGTACAGCCCCACTCAATTCTCCCCTTGTGTAAATAATTGCACCTGTGAGCTTATCAAAGTAAATTTTTCTGCCTAGAAATATCATACTCATCCCTCCTTGTTAATTATCCGAACGCTAACCAGGTTAGAATTGCACCCGTTAATGTATAGCTATGGGCATTGTCCTCAGATAAACCCGCCCTAACGGTAAAACCGTTAGCCCTTGGTGTGTAACCGGACAGAGAGAACGAACCTCCCCTATCACTCCCGAACGAGTCCTGTGCCGCCAATCTAGAGCTAAATGCTCCATAATCCGTCGAAACAAATGCCGTGCCGTTCCTCTTCGACCAGCCTGTCGTCGCCATATGGCAAATAACTAGCTTAGGCGTAAATGTGAGCGTATTAATCACCAATTCATGGAACAAGTAACTTGTCTGATTCGATGTCACGGTTACCGATCCGGTCGCATACTTAGCGGAGTTAACACCATCAATTAACGATCCTACCAGTTGCCCATTAAACATAGATACTCCATTTTTCACATTCCCCGAATGCAGGTTTGGTTCATGATGCCTAACCCACTCCACACCCTCTAACAAATACCCATTCGGTACGCCTAGATAAAGATAGGGAACCGAGGTACCTGTCGAGTAAGGCCCAAAAGACACTCTATTACCATCTGCATTTATATGTGAATCTATGTCAGGCCTTCTGATTGGTATTGAACCTTGCAAGCCAAACATATTGACATCGGATCGATAGTGCCAGGGCTTTAAGTTAGGTTCAGCAGCTTGTAACTGTGCGGCTGTCACCTTGATCTCACCATCACCAGAACCACCTTTTTGGTAGCCCTGTTCAGGATAGACAGCTAAGGCGCCGTCAGGCCATCTCGCCGTTCCTGTGGCTGCTCTAGTGCCCGTTAAAACAGGTATTGTCCCTGTTACTGGACCACTTGCATTCGACGCCGTTTTACCTGCAAGGATGTCTGCCGCTGTTGCATTACCCGTTGCCCGGATCACCGCTCCAATCTTTGGAATAAGCTGTGCCCATGTTTCGCTTGTGGATGCCTGAATGCCAATGGCAATAAGCGCGGCAACCACTTCCGCTTTACGCTCATTGCCAGCTTGAAAAGCCTGTCCCACCGCCTTCTCCGTAGCCGCCACATTCTCCCTCGTCCCATTCGTGGCGCTGGATAGCTGCACAATCCCCTTCTCTGTCAACGAAGCTTCCGGAATATCCACATCGATATTTCCGAGTTCCTCCCGGACCTGCCCCACAGCCTCATCAATCTTATCCCAGTTCTCATTCAGCATCGTCTCGATGTTAAAGGTTTCATTGCCATCCACCATCGGGTCTTTCTTCAACAATCCTAAATTCGGTGTGTTACTGGACAACTCAAACACCTCCTGCAAATTTGTTTAACGGCGTCTGCCCCAGCTCGCCCAAAGTCAGCACGTCATGAATATCGCGTATCAGCAAGTAGTTGAACGCATACGCCACCGCCAGATGCGCCGGCTTGATCTCCTCGATCGCCGACTTTAAGTCCTCCAGATTCGGCGGGATGCCAAGCGTATCCACGAATTTAACCGTGAAGCCCCATTCCTCGGGTTGAAAAGACACCTCAACCGTGCCGCCGTCGTAAGCCTCCGCCACATTTTTCACGAGCGCACCGGAGAAGGTTCCCGCTCCCCGCAGCTTGGACTCCAGCACCGCCCGCCGCTGCTCGATCGGCTTGTTTCGGTCGGTGGGAATGCCGAGCTCCATCTCCCAGCGTTCCAACCCCCAGGTTGCTGTACGGACGAAGAACTGGTCTGCTGCAGAATTCAGCGCTTGGTAAAGTGCGTCCAGCTCGCTGCCCTTGGCATCCATATCGGATTGCATGACGCGGGAGGTCTCGTAATAAGCCGGAAGATAAGAAAACAGCTCGCGACCGCGCAAGCTGTTCATTCGGGCATTATTCACTTACGCTCACCGTCCCCAGCACCGCTACCTGACCGGAGCCTATTTCGATGTTTTGCTGCTCGGTATGGCCGTTAATCGTCAAATCCGAGTAGTCGACGATAATCGGGATATCCAGCAGTACGGCGGCAATACGAGTGTATCTTACCAACGGATCTTTCCTATTAAAAGCAATCTGCTGTAAATACGCCCGAACGCCGTCCTCGATCAGCTTCCGAATTTCGTCCATCGTCGAAGGCTGCTCCTGCGTTCGCTGCACTTTGACGGAGATATCAATCGCCACTTCCGCCGCAGGCATCACCGTGATTACCGGACCGGCCGGGGCAACGCCTTCGCCCTGTCCATCCTGGGACGGGTCAATGTACTGCTGAACGGCGTCCACGATATCCTGGCTTGCCGCACGCTTGTCCGTATCTATGAGATATAGCCCAACGGTGCCGGGCCCTTTCCACAACGGCGCCACTTCCACACCGCCAACGCCGGCAATCTCATTGGCCCACTGCATATACTGTGCTTTGTTGCCGCTCGTTCCCTGGCTGCGGACTTTGGCGTAAAAACGCTCCAGAAGCGACTGGTCGCTTTCGGTATCCGTCCCGCTCCGCGTCGGTTCCGGGTTCGTAACCGATGTTATCCCGCTGACCGACGTCATCATAAGCTGAATGACGCCTGCAGGAACATTCCCGCTGCTGCCCGGCGTAACCGCGCGGATTGGCGCCGTGCCGGTACCCAAATCACTCAGCGTCACCCCTGACGT
Organism: Paenibacillus sp. HGF5; assembly: GCF_000204455.1. Taxonomy (NCBI): domain Bacteria; kingdom Bacillati; phylum Bacillota; class Bacilli; order Caryophanales; family Paenibacillaceae; genus Paenibacillus; species Paenibacillus sp. HGF5. Next base: position 24,899 of record NZ_AEXS01000153.1, read on the forward strand.
AGTCACATACTCCACGGAGGATTCACCGGAGCCCTCATCGGCTGGCGTAGCGACATAGGTTCCGGCAGGAACGATCGTCCCCGGCTTCCCCGTAAACACAACGCTGCCGGACGAAGCGACCGCTTCCCTCCGGGTAATCCCATGCTCTGCCGTCCTCAGATCGAGTTCGGCAGACCGGATATCGGGATGATCGCTTGCCACGGTGCTCGCAAAGCCCCGACGCAGCAGCTCCTGCGCCCACAAGGCAGCCTCAGACAGCATAAAGGCAACCGGCGCCTGCGCATCCCAAATAAAAGAGCCCTCCGACTTGTCAATGTCCGAAGGCACTTTGTTCAGCATGCGGTTCATAATGTTCTCTTCCGTCTGATCCAACAAATACAACGGCAAATCTGCCATCAGATCACCACGCTTTCTATGATTTCCGTCTCATCCCGTACGCTCGTAATGCGGCAGCTGAAACGGCAGGCTTCTCCTTCCCATTCAAAAAGAAATTGATCCACGCTCTCCGTCCGCGCGTCCGCCAGCAGCGTCTCGGTTACCATGCGCTGAATTTCGCTCTCTTGCAGAGATCGGTCGTAGCCTTTGCCGACCAGCTCCTCCAGCTCGCTGCCGTAATCGCGCGTATAGATCAAATGGCGATAACGCGGCGTACGGATCGCTTTTTCGCACCAGATGACCCAGGCTTCCTTGTCGTCTGCAACCGGAATCTTCCGGGTGGGAGTCATCACGAACTCGCCTGCTTCAAAATCATACCGCCAGCTCCGTCCAAAAACAGCTCCTTCTCCCTCCAGTACCTCCGGATCCGTGGCATTTGTCCAAACCATGTCCTCGTTCTCGGGAAACAAATTAGCCACCGCTGCTCACCACCTTGCATACAACCACCACGTCATTGCCGCTGTTGACCCGAACGGCCAGCACGCGGTCCCCCGGTTTCAAGCCTTTTCCCAGCTCAAAAAGGGTATCTTCGACTTCATTTTCTTCCACATCAAATGTCATACCCTGCTGCTGTCCTCCCAAAATGGCGGTACCAGCAGCCGTATAACGGGGCAAGGACAGCATTCCCGGCAGCTCCGCCACCATATAGTCCTGCAGCTCATGCTTAAAATCGTCCAGCTTAAGTCCCGTCGAGGTTATCGTGCCGAGCACGGCCCCTACGCCGCCCATGGCTTGACGGGTTTGCTTGTTCAAAGAGGCATATAAGGAGGACGCCAATTGTCCATAGGGGTCTTTATTCAAGATAAAACCTCCTTTTTACATCGTCATAACTCCCCAGCTCCAGCATCATGCTCCCGGGACTTCCCAGCTCCCGGCTGACGGAAATCACGAGCAGCTTCATCGAGCCCAGCATGACCGCATCTCCAGCGCGAATCGTATTGACATCAGGTGCATTAAGGGAGATCGTCTCCCGAATCCCCCTCAGTTTGCTTCGGGCCAGCTGGCGGGCAGCCGCAGGCGACTTCACTTCATCATCCTGAATGATCGCTTGGAGTTGGCCGTATTTGGCGATATCCTTCTCCTCGATGGCCATTACCTTGGAAGGAACCTCTTGCCCCGTCTCGCTGGCGGCTGTCGCCAGCACCTTGACCTTGGTCGCCGCGCCCTCCAACGTCCGCGATTGCGTGGTATCCGTGATAGCCTCCAGGATGTAGACTTCTTTGTTCGTTCCCAACTCGTACAGCTCAAACCCTGAAGAGATCATCCGCGGATGATACAGCTTGCCGCCTGCTTTGGCCGTCTCCCGCAAATCAGCGAACATGCTGGCATAAATCGACTGCGTCCGGTAAACCGAACGCCCCAGCTGCTTCTCGGTATCCGGCAAAACGGCAATTTTCAGGTTCCAGTCCGCCGCATACTTTTTGAACCGCTGGGTGGCGGTCTGCTTCGCCGGGAACAGATATTCATCCTCCGACTTGTCGAGGTATACCGTCCGATCGTACAGTGTGAGGGTCATCCGCTTCACCCCATTATTGGAGGTTTCCACTTCCCACACGACAGCCGGGTGCAGCAGGGGGATATAATCTTTTTTACCGTATGGAATTCCGCTGATCCGGATCGCCATTCCCGGCGAAATCGGCGGCATATCCGGCGTGACGACCAGATTGACGGTCCCCTGGTAAGCGACTTGTTCAAGCGAATCCCGCAGGTTGATAGCTTCCACCAAGGGAGACAGATCGTATTGATCCTGCAAAATCACTTTGTAACTCATGACAGCACCAGTTTCTGCCCGGGCTTGATGGCGTTCGGATCTTTGCCGATCATTTTCTGGTTCAGCTTGTAGATCTGGTTCCATTTCGAGCTGTCCCCGAGCTCCAGCTTGGCGATTTTGGAAAGCGAGTCTCCTGCCTTCACGATATACGTCTTGTTCTTGTCCTTCATGTCGGCCCGGAGCTTTTTATTGGTTCCTGCTGCCCCGCTGCTGCCTGCCGTTTTGGCCACCTTCATGTCGCTCCATGTCCGGAGCGTGATGTCAAAATACACATCCCCAACCTCCCCGCCCCGGAACGTGGACTGATGGGAGGCGACATACACCGGCACGTTCACCGCCGTCTGGGTAATGACAAATTGCAGCGGCGTTTTATATGCCAGAAACTCGTTAAGTTTATTCATCGCGGTTTGCGGTTTAATATGATCTCTCTCATGGCCTTTACAAAAAGCTGCATCATATTCTTGCGGAAAAAAGGAAGAGAATGATATTTCCTTGATCCGATTACCTTGCGGAAAATCAAACTCCCCATAGTTGAGAATCGTGGCCGTTTCCAGTCCCTTTTGCCTTGAAATGGTTACCTCTTCCGGATTAACAGGGAATCGGAAAGTCATGCCTTTGCCGTTCTTCAAAATAAACTCCACCTTGGGCCTCTCCTTTCTGTATGGATGCCTTCGGACCCGCTTCATACTTGTCGTTAACCATCATCTTCAATAGGCCATCGGAGTCGGCTTCCGGTTCTGGGCTGCTTTGCTGAATTCGGCTCTTAGCCGCTGCCCGATCAGAAGAATCAATCCTTCTACATCGATCGGGTGCTCCTCATGCACCATTACCTGTACCGCGCCCGAAGGTAGATTGTAATTCACGGTTGTCTCCGTTTTGAAATCCATCAGCAAGCCGGATATCGTGCTCATCTGCTCCGGACTGATCTGAACGGATTGCGGGGACGTCGGCTTCCCTGCAAAAGCTTGGTTTTGCGCTGCACTCGCGGGCGGCCCAATAGTACTCATGCTTGTGGTATGGCTAGGCGGCATATACGGGCCGTATGTCTGTTTCGATGCTTGATTAGGAAGCAGTGGCGCACTTACATTTGCGGGAGCAGCATTTGAAATTATCGGTCCTTGAACAGCAACCGCCGTTGAGCTGGAAGGTGATATCTTTGGAGCATCCTTCGACTGCACGGCTTCCTTGTCTTTTTTCCCGAAAGAAAACGTCTTGGAGAACCACTTGGTGACCTTCTCCTTGCTTTCTTTGAGCGAATCGCTGATACCCGTAATGGCGCCGCCCACCTTCTCGCCAACAAAACTTCCGACGGTCCCGCCAAGCATGGAGCCAACGAATGTGCCTGCGCCCGGAACCACAGAGCCAACGAAACCGCCGATTGTGCTGCCGATACCGCCACCGATGGCAGAGCCGATCGCTTGGTTACGCTCTTTCCCTGGTGCAGCGGAAGCGATTGCGGCCGCATCAGCTATATAACTCAACGGGCCAAGGGCGCGTTTGCCAATACCCTTCATCAAGCCGGAGTCTAGGGTGCTTTTGCCAACACTCTTTACCACGCTCGCTTGTGTGCCGCCTTTCGCAGCTTGTTTAGCTGCATTGGAACCTACACTTGTCTTGGCAGCACCCCTTACACCTCCGGAAACGATACCGCTGGCACCACCGCCACCGAACATCCCCTTAGCGAAATCTGAGGCTTTCTTGATTAGATCCAATGCCCCTTTCCCTAGGTTGCCAGCGGATTCAATAACGTCTCCCGTTTTTTCAGCTCTGCTAAAAGCCTTGCCCCACTTTGTTTGAGGCTTACCCGCTTGTTCTGTCTTAGGAGCAGCAACCGTGCTTTGATTGGCCGAGCGCCCTCTATTTCTAGGACCAACCCTTCTGTTTTTGTCGACCACAGGACGCGTGTTTGTTGCAGATTTATCTTTACCCCAAGAATCAAACATCTTTTTTGATTTATCCTTCATTAGCCCCCCGTTTCGAAGCGTGGAGCCAGCCAAAGAGACGATTCCTAGCGCAACTATCGCCTTATCCCAAAAAGATTTTTTACCGTTCCCGTCCCCTGACTTTTGCGACTCAAGCGTACTTGTAAGCTGATTTACCGCATCCGTATTCGCCTTCAACGCATCAATCATCGGTGAGAAATCAATCCCTGTTGCCTTCAAATCCACTTTAACACTCGTATCAACCTGCTTCTGCACATTCAGCTTCACATTTGCCGAGGCCTGGATGACTTGTGACTTCACCCGCTGCATTTTGGCCAGCAGGTTGTCCAGCCCCTTCGAGGCGCTGTCCTTCAGCACGATTTCTGGCGCCATGCGGGTACGTCCGATTCGCATGACGCGTCCCTGGATCCGCTCAAAATAACGCTCCATCGCCCGCAGCTCGCGGTTGGCCTTGATCACGTTTTTCGGATCGATGACCAGATTCATACGATAGTTCATGGCTTCAGCCATTTCGTTTCACCTCCTGTTCACTTCACACTCTGACCGGCCATGCCCTCGATCTCCTCCTGGGAGAAAGCAAGCAGCAGCAGGCGCTCGCCTCGCGGGAGCCGCCAAAAATCTCCGGGACGAAGGTGATGCCGAACCCATAGATGATACAGCATCGTCGTCATTCCCCCGGAGCCGATCAGTTTTTTAGGTCAGCAATCTCGACCCCGAAGCCGGACAGCTCCAGCACTTTATCGCCTACGGCATCCAGTTCTCCGGCCAGCAGCATGCGGCGGACCGCCTGCTCTCCCCCCGACAGCTTCAAGCGGCTCGTAATCCGGGGATCGCCCCAGCCGCTGAGCGTCAAGCCCTTCACCGACAGACTGCTCGTCGCTTCGGAGATGAGCAGCGCATTAAAGGTTTCGGTATCCACCTTCTCGTCCACCGCGCCCTTCACCGTACGGCGAACCGTGCAGCGCTCGCGGATGCTGTCCACCTTGCTTGAAGTCAAGCCCTGCAGCACCATCTGCATATCCAGCCGCTTAATGCGCACCGTTTCCTCAGGCAGCTTCTCTGCCGCTTCAAACAGACTGTCCAAAATTTGCTCTTCGCTCATGTTCTCGTGCAAGCTCATGCGTATATCTCCTTTACTCATAAAATAGTAGCCCTAAACTTAGCGGGCGACGTTCGCCCGAACCAGACACGCCATGCCGGGCGAAGCCCCGCTTATTGGCCGCGCTCAAGCCATGCTTAAGGTAAAAACAGCCCTTAATCCCCCTGAATCGGATCCAACAGCTCGTACCCCTCAAAGGTAAACGAGGTTTCCTCCTGCACTTCCTCGCCGGCCGTCCAGTTGGCCAGCTGGATTTTGTCCGGCATGCAGCGGATCAGGCGAACGCGCTCATGGCCGTAGGATTCGGGATCGTCCAGCTTGGAGATGATATCGAATTTGGTGAAGCCGCGGGAGATCATATCGGAAGTGACCTTGTACCCGCTCATTGTGCCGGTTCCTTTTTTGCTGCCGTTTTTGTGCACAGTCCAGTCGTTGCCGACCAGCTTCAGCTCGCGCTTCTCCAATTCCACGCTGGCTTCCAGCTTATTAATGTGCGTCTGCCAGACCCCGTCAATATATGCCTGGCCGTATGTCCCCATAATGACTCTTGAAGCATCCAACATATTAAGTTCCTCCTCGATTTCGTTAAGTTTTTAAGAAAAACGTTGCTGGACGTGCATCCACAGAAGGCAATTCGGTTCTCATCTTAAATGTACTGATCGCTCTTCTCGTTATTGCACGTAAAACGTGCCGAACAGCTGCTCCATCACGTCGGTCAGCTTCACGTTCCATTGCAGGAAGACCTGGTCCGGTTCCGGCGTGTTCACGGCGGAATCGCCATAGTAGGCCGGATCGAGAATGACGTCATAACCATCCGGCTCGATGACATTGCTCAGCGACAACGAAGCGAGATATTCCTTTACGGCGCCGATCAGCGCGAGTCGGCCTTCCTCGGTGTTGTTCACCTTGCCGATGTAGGTCTGTTCCGCGGCCAGCTGCAAATCCGCATGGATCGCATCCATCACGCGGATGGAACGGATTTTTTTCCAGGCATTGTTTTGGCCTTCCGCCGGATTCACCAGCGTGTTGATGCCGCGCAGCGCCTTTACCTGACGACCGTCGTAGAACAGGACGAATACGCCATTGCGTACGGCCTGCTCCTGTTCGGAGCGCGTCCAGCGGCGTGTCACGTCCTCGAATGGCGTTACCGCGTATGTAGCGGATTGGTTCAAGCGCTGACCGGCAATAAGCCCGGCCACGTAAGCAGCCGTCTGCGCGGAACTGTAGTTCACGCCGGACAGACGCACGCCCGTACCCACATTGATGATCCCTTCATGGTTCAATGCAAGCGACCGGTCTGCTGCCAGCTTGGCTGCATCCTTGGAGATATCGTCCGCCGCGCTTCCGCCGAATACGGCCATCACGCCGCGTCCTTCTTGACGGAGACGCTTTACCCAGGCCGCAAAGCTCTGCAGCAGAGCCATATCCGCAGCGTAATCCAAGGCGAGTACGTTAAATTCCTGGCCTTCGACTGCATCCAACATCTCGATATAATCTGCATTCGTCAGGCCGCCGTTGCCGCTCTTGCCTCCGGACAGCGCGGCTCCGTTCACGTCAGCGGGAACGCCGGACGTTTCCAGTGCGGTTGCCGTCACCCAGAGGTTCTCGGCGTCTTCGTTGATCTGCGCCGCCATCGACGCAGCGGATCCGTCTGGGCTGGAATAGGTGCCAAGCAGCTTGGCGCCTTCATAGAGGCGAAGCTCGCGTGCAGTCGGGTCGATCAGCGACGGCTGCACCGTTACGGAGAAGCCGTTGCCGCGGCTGCCCGGGTATTTGGCCTGAAGCTTCAGCACGTCCGAAGGCGCAGCTTCCGCGTTTTGAAGCGTCACGCTAGCCGCTGCCGCCGTGTTGTCCGCCAAACGATAAGCCAGCAGCTTTTTCGGACCGCCGAGCAAGGCCAGATAAAGCGTCTCGTAAGCGGTAGCGCCATCCTGGCTATCCGCGGAATACAGCTCGGAAATCGCGAACTCGCTCCCGATTTCCACGAACTCCCGCACCGGTCCCCAATTGGCTTTGACCGGCACGACGACCGTACCGCGACTGCCGCCCTGAACAGCCGACGCGGCTGCAGCCTTGAAATTCATATACAAACCCGGCAGTACCGGTTTATTCGTGCTTTCCCATGTTCCACCTGCCATGATTAGACCACCTTCGCTTTCATGAATTGTTGGATTCTTTCTTTGACCTCGGTTACCGTGAACTGCTCTCCATCTGCCCCATACATGGCACCTGCGAGCACTTCCGCCCGAACCTGGAACAGTTCATGGGCGTGTGCTTCAAGTTCTGCCAAGGCATATCGGGAAGCGCTGCTCCCGCTAGCTTCGGATTTGAGTGTTTTTTTCACAGCCATACTGGCCACCTCACTTTAAGATAGGATGAATGTTAACGCGCCTGATCAAGGCGGCTTCCTCCGGCGAACGGTTCTTCCGCTGAGCCAGGGTCAGCTTCAGCTGACCGTCCAGAATGGGATCGGCCTGCATATCGGAGGAAATTTCCACAACGGATAAATAACGGCGTTCCTGTAAGTCCAGAACCAGCTGGACCTGGGTGCCTAGCTCCTCCACCAGCCTTGCAGCCGTGAGCTGCTCGTCCGCGGAATCCAGGGAGGCGATATGCCCGATAAAGGTTTTGCGGACCTCGAACATCGAAGCTCCCGCCATTCGGGTCTCGCAGCCGGTCATCCGCCATAATACGGCGTGATCCTCCCGCCCCGCGGGCCATGCCGTATGGTAGATGCGCCAAGGACCACCCAGCATATCTCCTGTCCAGCCTGTCAGCGTATTCAGCCATTCATCCGGCTGTCCGACGGAGTCTGCCCCGGATGCCTGCGGCATATAGATGCCGAATCGCAAGACCCGGATCAGGTTGCCTGAAACAGAATCAAGCTTGTCGGCCTCCGGAACACCCAAATAATGAAGCTTGAATGCATTTCCGTCGGCTCCGGCAACCCGCTTGCGGTGAAGTCCCTGAATGAGTAAATCCGCCCATCGATCCAATTGCGGCAGATCGGAACGATCCCCATGCAGCTTCAATCGCACCACCTGCCGGTACCCGGCCCATGAGGATTTCCAGACGTCCTCGCCGAGCGTGATCACGGCATATAGCGGTTCGCTTACCCCGTCCGGCGGATGCACGTCATATACATGGCCTTCAAGCTCCGGAATGAGGAATGCGACAGCCTGTTTGACCGCCCCTCTCATTCCGCAGTTTGCCGGACGCTCTCCGGTCGGCCATAGGACAGCCAGCTGCTCAGAACGATCACATGCTTGTGCAATATGGCCCCCTCCTTTCTTTTCATATAAAGAATCGGAAATGAGACGCCCCAGGCATCAACCGCAGCAAAAAACCGGTCCTTCTCAAGGCCGGCTCACATCGACTGTGTGTGTGTTCGGTACGCTCTGTTTTGCTTCATTTCCGATAATACAATCTTACACCCCTAAATCGGATGCGCTGACGCCTTATGGGACGGTTCATGCTGAACTTTAAGCGGAATGTCGGCAGAAAATAGTACGAACTCATGTTCGTATTTATAGTTGATTTCCCAATCTTAACTTGCTTTTCCCGTGAAATGCTGCCTTCTATATTAGGAATAAAAAACCGGAGGACCTCCATTATGAGGTCCTCCGGTTTTGCTCGATGTGATGATCCATGCTCGCGTTTGTCAGCTCATTTTGCTCTTGGCGGCTTTCTCCAATTCCTGCAGCTTCAGCAGTCCTCTGTCCGCCAAGGCCAAGGCCAATTTATAAAAAGCCCGGGTGCGGATCTTCGTGTACGTGTCCTTGCTGACCGGCGGCTCGAGGATATGGTTGTACACTTTGTAATCGAATACGTCGTCCTGCTTCATGTACCGTTCCCGAATCAGGATCTGCTCCCGTTCGCCAAGCCGTTCCACGATCGATTCGATCGTTTCGCAATACTGCTTCCTGGCCGCCGGCATATCTACATTATATACGGCAACCGCTGCCGTTTGGTCCGAGGTGACGTTGGTCGGTCCGTGGAACCTCTCCGTGTAGGATGCGGTCACGCTCATCTCCCTGACTTCGAATGTAATGGTTTTATAAATGCGATATTTTTCGAATATCGCTTCAACGGCGCTTTGGGTCTTTCTGCGATCCAATTCCGGTAACAATGGATTCATTCGGAAACACTCCCCTTTTATTGTCATGGTCAAGCTTACAATTTGCCATTTGGCAGAAGTCGGTTCTTCATCTTATGTTCTCATATTGTTCGTATTTTTCATTAATATACCACTATTTGGAGACCGGCGTAAACCTTTAAATGTACGAACTATATAGAGGAATATGGGACATCCCTCTCATTTTCTTGCCTTTTGGCAATAATCCTCTCTTTTATTTTACCTATTGGCAAAGGATGGGGATGCGTTTATACTATATGTAGATGTTTCAGATGGACTATGGTGAGGAGTGGCCGGAACGTGGAACGCATATTTGGATCGTACTTGAAAGAGATGAGGGAGAACAAAGGCTGGAGCATCAATCAGCTGGCCCAGGCCGCCGACATCAGCGGATCGCAGATCTCGCGGATCGAGAATGGGCTGCGGGGCATACCCAAGCCGCAAACGCTGCGCAAAATGGCGGAGGCGCTCGAGGTTCCCTATGAAGAGCTGATGAACAAAGCAGGTTATCTGCAGCAGGATGCCGCCAAGCACGAAGAGATACCGGCTCCCGCTTGGGCAACCTCCAGGGATAAACGGGATTTCAAGAAAATGCTCGAGGATGACGGCGAGCTCATGTTTGACGGGGTCCCTCTGAGCGGGGAGGACAAGCAGCGCATCAAGGACGTCTTGACCGGACTGTTCTGGGAAGCCAAGCAGATGAACAAACGCAAGAAATAAATCCACATGCATAAGGAGATACATAACGATTCTTACGATTCAACCAAAACCAATATTGCAGGTGAACTGCCATGGATGATCATTTACAACCTTTAATCCGTCAGCTGATCAAAAAACATCACACCAACTGCCCCTTTGAAATAGCGGCTTCCTTGGGCATACATATTCGGTTCGCAGATTTAGGCCAGACGACCAAAGGACTGTATTTCCGTAAACTAAGACGGAGATTCATCGTCATCCACAATCAGCTGCCGCCGCCGTGGCAGCGCTTCGTATGCGCGCATGAGCTGGGGCATGACCGTCTTCATAAGGGAATCAGCCGTTTTTTTCTGGAGGAGCATTCCTATTTCAGCCCGGGCAAACTGGAGCGGCAGGCAAACCGCTTTGCCATTGCCCTGTTGACCGCAGGTCTCGCGCCCGGAGCGGGAGAGTCCCTGCACGAATTCTACCTGAGAGCCGGCATTCCGCAAGAAATGCTATATTTTTTTAGATTTTAGACGAACATACGTTCCTTAATAGCGTTCATTCGACCATCGATGGGCAAAAAAGAACCCGCCTTTGGCTTGTCGCCAAAAGCGGGCTGCTGGGGAAGCCAATTCTTCCATTGGATAAGAAAGAAATTATCCGTGAGGAAGGCAGAGAGACTTCATCTATTATTCGGTCCGTTTAACTGCGCTCATAACGGTTCAAAGATGGCAACCTGCCGCTTGCCAATCTTCAGTTGCTGAATTCTTTTAAACCGGTCATGCTTTAATTTCTGGCCTTTGTCGGAAATGACGGCAACCACCGAACCGGCAGGGTCCAGGATTGCATGTATGCCGTTAAAAAAATCCTCCACCGGCGCCTGGCTTCCGCCGCTCCAGCTAACCATGTCGCCGTAAGGGAGATCGGTCATGACGATCTGGGTCCCCGTGCAGGAGGCCAGGCTTTCCTCCGGTTGGGGCTGGGTAATATCGGTTTGAAAACAAATTGTTTCTTCCAAACGGGACATTCTTATCAGCTCCCTCAGTCGGTCAGCGCTTTCCAGCGCATCCTGGTGGGATGGCTTATGATAGAGCGCGAGCAGCTCTTTCAGCTGTTCGGTGCGCTGTTTAAGCCCCTCTTCACGGAGCAGCGACAGGTTCTTCCCGGCGATGCCGAGCACCTCCGCGTTAATGTCCGAGCCGATCATGCGGCGAATGCGCCGCCCGTGCAGAAGGCCCACCACCGTCAACAGATACGCCCCGCCGCAGCAGGGATCGTATAAGGTATATGGCCCTTGTACGCCTTTTTCCTCTAATATTTGAAAGCACCGCTGGGCAATCTCGCTAGCCAGCCTGACGGGAAACGACGTCGTTCCCTGCGCATTATACAGCACCCGGCCGCTGGCGAAATCCTCGTAGCTGCGCTGGGCTGATTCATAGATATATTCCATTCGAATGATTCCTTCCATCCGGCTAAAGCCTGAGTAGTTTCCAATGATTCCTCATACAGATTAACATCCCTTGGCCATATCTCAAAATCCGGTTCCGGCTCCCTGCTCACAGTTTCAACGAACGGTTTACCTTTCCCTCCGATAAGACCAAAGGTCGGTTCGGCACGCGTAAAACCGCAATAATGTCGCGGTGGAAGCATGATCACAGCTAACAGAAGTTTCAAAACCTCTCTCGATCCGACCATAAAAAGCCCCTGAACGCAGGGCTTGTATGCTATAATTTGGGAAGTACAATATATCGGCTAATAAGGGCGGTCGGCTAATCTCCCCAGGATGGGAGGTGATGCCATGGAAGTATACCAAACATTGACGCTAATGATCTCGTTCGCGACGCTGGTGGTGTTAATACTTTCGTTTCATAAGAAAAACCGTCTATCGACGTACATTCACAGAAGACAGACCGCGTTTAGAGGACGTTTTTCTTGCGATTATCGAATGAGTTCAGCTTCGCTGAAAACTTATAAATTCTATAATCTTAAAAAGAAATAGACCGCCCTTGGTCAGGATCACGGTCTATTTCTGATCGGATTTCCTATAGTAAGGCCGCTCTTATAGCGGTACGTTGTACGCCGGGATCGTGTTCGCGCACGGTCCCTTTTACATTCTATACACATTATAACGGAGTTTATTCACAAATGCCAAGCCTGGCTTGAAAAATCGCGCGCATGATCGTCTCCTGCCGCCTCTACTTATCCAGATGGGACATATAATCAAACGCCGTCGTGCCGTACACGTTCTTGAAATGCCGGTTCAAATGGGCAAGATCCGTGAAGCCGCATTGGGTCACGGCTTGATATACATCCCGGCTGTCCTCGATCAGATGCTTGGCACGCTCCACTTTACAGTTCAAATAATACTGGTAGGGCGACAGCCCCGTATTCGCTTTGAAGGTACGGATGAACTGATACTTCGACATCCCGAACTCCCCGCTCAATTCGTCCAAACGGAGGACATGCTCCAGATGATCGTGCATCATGTCTTTCGCCTTCCGCGTAAATACGCTGTCCTTCCGGCTGTCCGGGTTCAGAATATCCTCGTTAAAATGCCCCGCCAGGCCCAGCAGCAGCTCGCTGCTCTTAGCCTCCGGCTGACCCGTGAAGATCGACCTCGTCACATTGAGAATGCTCTGCCGCAGTCCGGCATGATATACGATCGGAGATTGGAACCGCACGATATCCTTTTTCTGAGTCAATTCCAGAAAGAGCTCCGGATGAATATAGATCATCACATAGTCGATGCCCGTTCGTTCCTGGGACCAGCCATCATGATTCTGCTCCGGATGGAACAGCATGACCCCGCTTTGGTAAGAAGCCTGCTGGCTGCCGTCAAGGGAGTACTTCTGTATGCCGCGCAGCGTAACGCCGAGGGCATACTCTTCGTGGTAATGCTTCTTGTATTTGAAATCCGTCAGGCTCGCGGATAATGCGGTGATGCCCACCGCTTTTTTATAAATAAACTGCTCCATCTTCCTTCACCCCTTTATGAGCTCCGGTATGCCGGATACGACGATGGCCGAATACAGCAGAAACAAAGCCAGGATCGTGTTGGTCGTCCTCCGATATTTTTGCATAATTCCTTGAAAAAGGCTACCGCACACGGCCCAGGTCATATACGCGGACAGCCCGATTAACGAAACCGCCACAACGAACGCCGAAATGACGGGGCCTGCCGTATAATGCGGCATCACGTAGCTGGGAATGACCGTCAGCGTGAACATTACCACCTTCGGATTGAGAAACTGCATCAGAAATCCAGACGTAAAAGAAGCCGTTTGGTTAACGCCGGACTTGGATACGTCCATATTATACACTTGATACGCAAGATACAGCATGAACAGGCAGCCGGCTACCCGCATGATCGGCAGAATGATCGGCATGCCGGAGGACAGCAGCTGGCCTAATACGACCGAAGCGGCGATTAATAAGAAAAAAGCGATGGAGGCACCGGCTATGTAGCGCAAGGTCTTCTTCATGCCGGAGTTCTGAACCGAAGACAGAATGACGATATTGGACGGTCCCGGCGAGAAGGCCACGATAAAACAATAAATAAAAAACGAAGACAGGTTCATGATGATAGCTCCTAACAAAGGAATTTCCTTTGTCATTATAGAGCCGGACGCGAAGCGGGGCATAGTACATTATTGCAGCAGAACAAGAGCCGTAACGAGTACGGCCCTTGAGCGAAAATCATTTCATGACACCGCCCCTCAATGACCGGACTGGTGCGTCTTCGGTTGCTCCTGAGCATGCGCGCTCCCGGATAAATTGAGCAGCACGACCCCTGCGATGATCAGCAGAATCGAGAAAACTGTCTTTCTTTCATATCCGATATATCAAATGATCCCGGCGTGTTTTCGATCGATTCGTCTCGTCATCCAATATTGAAATAACGTTGTTATAAGGATTACTGATTGGTATTTTGATTCTCAGTTGGGTAAACAAAAGATCTCCGATGAAAAATCCCAACGAGTTCCATAAATAGAGCGAAACAGCGCCGAGTACAATAATCAAAGCGCCGGAAAACGCATTGCAGGCCACTTCGATGCTTGATAGCAATGGAGAACAAGGAGTTTCCTTGCGTAAGCAGCTTCTTATCAAGGATTTTGGGAAGCGCCGACATTTGAGCCGGATAAAACCACATGTTCAGCGTCATTAGTATCGGCGTAATGGCAAGCACTAAACCGACCGTCAAAAAGCCGAAATAATGCGCCACAGGCACAATGAGCAGCAGCAGGGCCTAAAGAGCGCTGGGTATATACCAGCAGCCCCCGCAGCGGAACACGGTCGATCATGGGACCGAAAACAATTGAATGATCATTCTTTGTTAATATTACACGCATCATCCAACCCGGAAGCCTTTTGAAAGGTCGCTGCGCGAATCATGCGGCTTATGCAGCAGTTCATCGGCGCGGACGCATTCATACCCTTGGATATGGACCGTGTCAATCACTTCCTCAAGGCTTGCGATCATTCTGCTAGGGGCATCAGGCTCCGCCCCCCAAGTATCTCCGCTGTCATGCAGCAAAATAATCGAGCCAGGCTCAAGCTGATCCAAGATCCGTTCTTTGAGCGGTTTGTTCTTGCTCCCCTTGCCCCAATCCCACCCCATGATCGACCACAGCACGATCCGGTATTTTCGCAAAGCAAATAAATCGCCTAAATTCAAAATCCCCCATGGAGGACGGTAAAATGCCGGGCGCTCGCCCGTGATTCGTTCGATGATATCGGCAGACCGGTGGACATGCTTATTCCGGATATGGCGCGGACTCATTAGCCAATTGGGAAGATGGGAATAGTTGTGAATCCCGATTTGATGCCCTTCCATGTGGATGCGTTTCATAAGCTCCGGGTATCGCTCCGCTTTGCTGCCCAGTACAAAAAAGGTCACCTTGATCCTTTTTTTCTTGAGAAGATCCAGCAGTTTAGGAGTATGCAGCGGGTCTGGGCCATCATCAAAGGTAAAAGCGATCTGCCGGCCACGCCGACCGCGCAGGGTTACTCCAAATCCCCAGATCCGTGTGATAACATATGGAATGATCATATAGATAAAGACAAACATCAGCAGCAGATTCAGCATCACCATACTCATGCCGTTTCCTTAGAATAACGCAAAAGCAATGATTTTCTGGTCAGCATCAGCATTTTGGGCACAAGCTTGGGAGCATTTTTCTTCGTGCGTTCCCGGCCCACCGGATGCAGCACCTTGAGTAAAAGCCGCAAATAATAAGTAGAGAACAGTCGAAACCCCTTGGATTCCAGCGGATGCAGCTCAAAACCGAGCCCGTGAATAATACCGCGGTGCAGCAGCGTTATTCCAGTCAAAGCTTTGACCTGCGCAAGCTCCGGTTCCGTCTCCATCGCCTCGCTAATTTGCGTGATCGATCTCCGCAGCATTCTTGCGGTCAAAAGTGCGGCCCGGTCAGCCCCCAGCTCTTTGGAAAGCTCCAATACCTGCCGGTTGTCCAAATGGAGTTCACCGACCCAATCCCCCGAATAAATCCACTCTCCGTCCTGGCACTTCAGGTTTTTTCCATGATGCCGGCGGATGACCAGCTTGCAAATCCCGTATCTTTTTAGTCCGGCGCTGCGCAGTTTCGTGATTTGATCAAAAACCGCTTCCCAAGCCATCCATACCGACTGAGCGCTTGCCTTCGTAATGGTAGCTAACATGTTCATTATCGGTCACATCTTTCCTTTTCATTTTTGAATCGGTCTTCTGCAGTTAGACCTCGCCTTTATTCCCTGCAGGAAGGCATTTGTTTAGTTAGATTGCGGAAAACCAGAAACCCATGCCATTATTTTAAAAAATGATTCTATCTTTTCCCTTTCTTGTTTCTTAATGTTTTCTTAAGTCTTAATACTGGGGATATGTACTGAAGTCTGGCGGAAAATACGCGCACCAACAAAGGCATCATGCCCAGCCTGATCGCTTTTTTATCCGAGATGGATATGCACTGCAAAATTGCCGGAGCTAAGCCAGGCCGAATTCCCCTGAGATGAACACCAAATTGATGTAGGTATCTCCGTAAAAAAGCACTCTTCTTTCAGGCGAAGCTGCCGTTAAGAAGAGTGCTTTTTTTAGTTAAGCTACGTCCGTCTTATCTACGTTACGGAACGAGAGATAAGCAATCAGGAGACCGATAACTCCCAAGATCAACGGTATCGTAATATTTGTGCTAAGCGAAAGGCCCTGGGTGTTGTTGCTGACTAAGACCACGATAATGATCGAGGATACGATCGTTGTCGGTACGGATTTTTTTCGCATCCCGAAGAATAAAGGAATGAGGCTGAGGCACGCTGCTGACAATGTTTGGATCAACAATTGGATCCCCGTATGCAGTAGTACGTCGGCCTCCGGTTTTCCCGGAATAAACTGAAAATGGCTGTTCAGAGCCAGAATGGATATACAGATAATAAAAGTCGAGATGAGCATCGCTCCAAACGTAAGAGCCAGAGCCAGCAGCATTTTCGCCATGATCAGTTTTTTACGCTCGACCGGGTACGTAAACAATAAGCTGATCGTTTTATTTTTGTATTCCTCAATAATAAATCTGCTTAGCAAGACTGAAGCAAACACGATAAATATCGCACGGCAAAGTAGCCCCGCTATCGATAACGCATCGACGAAACTCGCGAATGCAGGACCTCCGCCCCTCTCCGTGTAGGCTATATCGGCGAGACTCCCGAATGCAGGATCTCCGCCCCCCTCCGTGTAGGCTATAAGACACATGAAACCGGCGCATAGGATCGTTGCAATAACCGCCCCTCTGTAAAACCAGGCTAACTTCTGCTTTTTCATCTCCATACGGATCAGCTTAAGCATACTGCTCACCTCCGCTAATCTGATGCATAAAATACTCCTCAAGCGAAGTATGCTTATGGTTTATCGATTCAATCGCCACATCATTCAGTACCAGCGCCTTGGTCAATTCCTGCTGCGTAAATTTGGACTCGTAAATGCGTATGGCTGAATCACCGACGATTTTGAAATTGCTGACTTTCAACTGATCTTCCAGTACAAATAAAGCTTGTTTGCATTGTGGGGTCACAATTTCGATATAATCTGTGTTTTCGCTGCGCATCTCATCCATAGACACTTCACGGATAAATTTACCGCCCTGAAGAATGCCGATCGTATCTGCAACTTGTTCGATCTCACCCAGCAAATGGCTGGAGACCAGCAGCGTCATCCGGTACTCCTTGCTCAACATGCTCAGCAAACTTCTAAAATCCTTAATCCCGACCGGATCAAGTCCATTGATTGGTTCATCCAGAATGAGCAGCTCGGGTTTGGTTATAATGGCGCGGGCCATGCCCAGGCGCTGCTTCATGCCAAGCGAAAATTCGGATACCGATTTGCCTTGGATGGAAGTTAGATTAACCATCTCAAGTGCCTCGTTAATTGAATGTTTGTTATAATAACCCATATATTCCGCATGCATCTCCAGATTTTCAATCGCCGTCATTTTATCGTAAAAAATCGGATACTCGATGATGCTGCCAATGCGTTTAAACATTTCAACCGATGAAGGCGTAAGCTTCTCTCCGAATATTTCAATTTCACCGCTGGTTGGTTTGACCAGATTCAGCATCATTTTCATTAGCGTTGTTTTACCGGCTCCGTTTGGACCGAGCAGTCCGTAAATCTGCCCCTGCTTGATATTCATACTGACGTCAGAGACAACATCTTTGCCTTTATAGGTTTTGCTGACATGGCGGGTACTGATGACATAACTCATTATATTTGCCCCTCTCACTTATCTCTTGATCATAGTATAACCGCCAACATTTTCATATTTCTTGCGCAATTCTTACGAATCTCTTAAGTGTAGAAAGCGTCTCGATTATAAACAATCATATCACATGGAATAAAAAAGACCGGTTCACTCACAACCCGTCAGATTAATGTGCCGACACGTTCGTTTAAGAGATTTCTCATGGTCTCCCAATACGGTGGGATCGTTCCCAAGAACGAGAATCAAACAGAAAACCCTCTGACGCCAGCCATTGTAGCGTGACATCAGAGGGTTATTTCAGCTTCGTAAGAATCGATCCCGTCTCCTACGCTACTTTCGCTTTTTGTCTAGCACTAATATGATGTTAAGAAGCCGCGCTACGATAGCTTCTTTAACGAAATCGTGAAAACGGTCCGTTCATACGGCTTGCTTGCGACGCGAATTTCCCCACCCATCAGCTCGATCAGTCTTTTCGTAATCGTCAGACCCAAACCGCTGCCCTGGAATCTTTTATTCCTTGAATCCTCCAGCGTATACATCCGCTCGAAAATAAGCTCCTGATCCCGTTCATGAATACCTTTGCCTTTGTCCCAAATGTCGATAAGCACCCGGCCCTGCTCATCCCGCAGCTTCATGCCGATCACCTTGCCCTGTGAACCATAACGGATCGCATTGCTCAGCACATTGTTTAATGCGCGGTTTAGCCCTTCTTCATTGCCCCATGCATAAAGCGGTGTTTCCGGAATATCGATGTCTGCCCGCAACCCTTCGGATTCGATCAGATCATAAAACATCAGCATGCTGTTTCTGGAAATTTCATTGATATGTATGCGGGTCAGGGGCATCTCCTTATCCCCCGATTCCAGCTTGGCCAGGTCAAAAAAACGGTTGATCAACTCTACGATCTCTACAGTCTTCGTATGCACCTTATCCAGTAGCCGCTCCCTTTCCTCCATTGGCAAGTCGGCCTTCTGGTTCAACGTTTCGATATAACCGAGCACCACGGTAAGCGGCGTCTTCAAATCATGCGATATGTTTGCCAACATCCGGCGCATCGCGATTTCTGTACGCATAAATCCTGTCTCGGACTGCCTGGTTTGCAAAAGCAAGTGATTGATGGCAATCAACAGTCTACGATATCCTGGATCCTCCGTAAAAAGCAGCAGCTGCTCCTGCGAGGACGAATCGCCAATCTTATTCAGTTTATCGATGATGTAGCCGAGCTGCTTAGCTCTTTTTTTCCGACCCATCCACTGCATCACATTCAGCAACGCCAACATGATCACAACAATCAGCAGAACGGCAACCACTAAAATTCCCCCAAACGGTAGCCGATGCCCCACAGCGTTTTGATGTACTGCGGATCGGAGGGCTGATCTTCAATTTTATCGCGCAAACGGCTCATATGCACATTAATGACATTTTCATCGCCGAAATAGTCGTCATTCCAGACGGATGTGAAAATGTGCTGCTTGGTGAATACCTTTTTCGGATTCGTCATAAACAGCTTTAAGATTTGCAGCTCTTTGGCCGTCAGCTTGATCTCCTGGCCGTTCTTGGTCACGGTCAAATGATCCAGATCCATCTCTAGTTCATGGACCCGGATGATTTTATTTTGCTCCGTTGGGGGTGCTATTACATAAGCCGTCACGCGGCGGATAGCGGCCTTCACTCTCGCCGTCAGCTCAACCATCGAAAAAGGTTTCGTAATATAGTCATCCGCGCCAAAACCAAGGCCGAGCGCCTTGTCCACTTCCCCATCCTTTGCGGATACGATCAGTACCGGCACATGGCTTTTCTCCCTGATTTTTTTAAGAAAATCCATACCGCTGATCTTGGGCAGCATCATATCCAGCAGTACGAGGTCATAATCTCGTTCGGCAAACCGCTCGAGCGCCTCCTCTCCGTCTTTGGCAAGCACCACCTGAAAACCTTCCATCGTCAAATAGCTCTCTACCATTTCGCCAATCGAGCTGTCATCCTCTACAAGAAGTATGTTCGAAGCCACGTCATTCACGCCTTTCTTTTTACGTCCATAACTCTAATATACTGGAAACAACGGCCCCAAGGTATATTCAGATTCATCTTCAAATAACCGCTCAAACTAAAATAACCCCACAAACTGATCTGTTGCAGCCTTGCGTACCGCCGAGTGTCGCATGAAGCACGTGTACAAAAATACAAATCGAAGGCTGTATGACCCGCATCTTTTAAATGTGAGGGATGCACAATGGACGCTATTTTAGAACGTTGTTGCGGTCTGGACGTTCATCAAGCTACGGTTGTCGCTTGTGTTTTAACCGGCCCCTTTGAATCAAAAGTCGAATCAAGCAGTTAAAACGTTTGGAACGACTACAAACGAACTGTGTCAGCTGCGGGATTGGCTTCAGTCTCACCAGGTTTCCCATGTTGCCATGGAAAGCACCGGGGTACTTTGGATTCCCGCGTGGAACATTCTGAAGGGGAGTTTCCAGCTTGTTCGCCCTTAATGACCGGACTGGTGCGTCTTCGGTTGCTCCTGCGCATGCGCGCTGCCGGATAAATTGAGCAGCACGACCCCTGCGATGATCAGCAGAATCGAGAATACCTTGAGCCCGTTAATCTGCTCCGCAAAGAACATGTAACCGATCAGCGTAATGATCATGATGCCGAGTCCCGACCAGATCGCATAAGCCACGGATATTTCAATCTGCTTCAGGCTCAATGTCAGGAAGCTCAAGCTGCAAATATAGAACACGACCAGCAGCACGCTTGGCAGCGGTTTGCTGAATCCTTCCGACAGCTTCATGTTGAGCGTGCCCGCCACCTCGAACAGAATAGCCAAACTTAGATAGACCCAATGCATAAACTCAAGACCCCTTCCGTTTCTCAGCGGCAATGCCGAACAATAAAATATCCATGACGGACTGCAGCAGCTCCCCCAGCGGCAGTTGATGCTTCACCGTCGCCCTCGAATCGTAAATCTGATGGAGCGACCCGAGGTACAGGTCGATGAACAGCGGCATATGAATCCGCTTGATGCTGCCTTCGGCCATGCCCTGCTCCATCAGCTCGGTGACAATGCCCCATTCTTCTCGGAAAAAGGTGTCCAGCTTCTCCCACTGCGGATAATGCGACCGCTTCAGATCCGGCAGCATCCCCAAATCCATCTTCTCCATCTCCTGAGGCAGGCAGATCAGGATCTGATGGATTTTCTCCAGAACGGTAAGCGTCTCATCCGCCGCAATTTCGCGTTCGCGCTGCTGGATGTGACGAATCATCCCGTCAATGATATGCTCAACGATTTCTTCCTTGGATGAAAAATGCTCATATATCGTCCGTTTGCTAATCGCAAGGCCACGGGCCAGATCACTGACCGTAAACGTAAACCCCTGCCGCTGAATCAAGCGGATCGTTTCATTCAATATTCGCTCGCGCAAGTGACCAAACCCTCCTAATGGTACCAAAAATACTTTATTGGTACCATTAGTATTATATCGCCTCAATCAGCATAAAATCCAGAGTTATCAACAAAAAAGAGCCTGCTTACAAGCCGTAAGCAGACTCTTTTCCGGAGAACAACGGTTTAATCAAACCGCACGTCGCCAATGCCGAACCAGGGAAAGTATCCGGCCGCCATATAGGCGCAGCAGGCGGCGGCTGCCAGTAAACCGATGACCAGAAGATCGTAGCGGGAATATCGTGACGGGTAATAATACGTTCGGGCCTTCGCCCGTTCCCCGTCAAATTGCTTCGCCTCCATCGCCGCAGCTACCCGGTGTGCCCGGCGGATGCTTTGCGCCAGGAGCGGCACCACATACATGCCTGCACGGTTCACCATGCCGCGAACTCCCCGAATCGGGCGGACTCCCCGTACCTTCAAGGCCTGGCGGCGGATCACATATTCCTCCCACACCATGGGCAGCAGCCGGATCGAGGCCATGAAGCTGTAAGCATACTTCGGCGCAAGCCTCAACTTCTGCATCAGGCTGTAGAACAAATCCACCGAGGACGTTGTCGTGACGAGCAGCAGCCCCTCCGATGCAAAGGCAATCCCCTTAAAGCCCAGATGCAGCCCACGGTAGAAGCTTTCTTCCGATACCCGGAACAACCCCCATTCCCACCAGATCGTCTCCCCCTTACCGAACAGCATCATGGAAGAGGCGGACGATATGAAGGCAAGCAGAAACGGAATGAAGAACAACATCATCTTCCACGGCTTCACCCCGCTGAGCACCACGAGGCAAATCATAAAGATAAAGGCCTGATACATGACAAAATCAAGATCATGGGTCAGCACCGTCATAAAAAACAGCGCACAGATCAGTCCCAGCTTCACCACCGGATTCGCCCGGTGCAGCCAAGTGATCCGCACAGGATTCCATATATTCATGCGTTCACCCCCGTATGGAGATGACCGGATGCTGCCAGCGTATCCCGCGAAGCATCGGCGTGATTCGCTTCGCCCGTCTCCCGTCCGAATTCCGTCCCGCTACACCAGCGCGGGGAAGGCAAACTTGACGTCAACCGCCCTTCCCGAATCTCCCAAATGTGCGTGGCCGCCCGCTCCGCGATCTCCATTTCATGGGTCACCATGAGAATGGCGGTTCCGGCGCGGCGCAGCCGTTCGCACATCTCCAGAATTGCGAACGTGTTCCGCGCATCCTGTCCGAAGGTCGGTTCATCCAGAAGCAGGACGGCCGGCTGTCTTGCCATGGCCGTAGCAACGCTCAGCCGGCGCTTCTGGCCTGTCGACAGCTGGTACGGGTGCCTGTTATCCATGCCGTCCAGCCCAAAGCGTTCCAGGCAGCGGTCGGCCCGTGCCTTCGCTTCATCCGGCGGCATATGGTCCACCAGCAGCGAGTACATCACCTCATCGCCGATACGTTCCGTCAGAAACTGAAGCTCCGGATTCTGAAACACGAATCCGATTTGGCGCAGCTGCCGCTCTCTCTTTTTCTTCACCTTCCTGCTCTTGCCCTGGATGACCTCCTCCCCGCAGAGCACATAGGTCCCTTCGGCGCGCAGGAGCCCCATCAAACTGAGCAGCAGCGAGCTTTTGCCTGCGCCGTTCGGACCGATCACCGCAATGAACTCTCCGGGGTATACCTCAGCCGAAGGAAGGGAGATGACCGGTTTATCCCATCGCAGTCCCCGGAAATCATCTAACCGAATGACAGGCTCCCCAAGGTGGTCGTACGATGAGTCTGCCTCATGCGTGAGACTTCCCAGCTCATCGCCTGGCGCGTCTACCGGAGCAAACAGCTCCCGTCCTGCCCGAGACTCCGCATAATCCTCCCATACGCCGGGATACCAGATGCCATACGCCTGAAGCTCGCGCGCATATTCGGCGAATATCGCTGCCGGCGGGCCATCGCCCAGAATGGCGCCATCCGGGGTGAACAGCACCACGCGGTCCACGTATTGAGCCATTTCTTCAATCCGGTGCTCCACGATAATCAGCGTACGCCCTTCCGATACGGCCTTCACCGCAGACCAGATTTGCTCCCTGCCTTCCGGGTCGAGCAGCGCGGACGGCTCATCAAGGAACAGCACCTCCGGCTCCAGCAGAAGGGCCGAAGCCAGCGAAAGCCTCTGCTTCATCCCCTGCGACAGATGACTGATCGGCATATGCAGCTCCTGAAGGTCAAGCCCTACCTCATGCAGGACGGCTTGCATTCGCTCCTTCATCTCGTCGCGGGGAACGCTGAGGTTCTCCAGCACGAAGGCCAGCTCTTCATCCACGTACGGCATGCAGAACTGGGTATCCGGATCTTGGAATACATATCCCCAAGAGCGAGGCACCAGCTGAGCTTCGCATTTCATCGGCACCTCCGTGGCGCGGGGAATCATCCCGCTAAGCACCTGAAGCAGCGTGGATTTGCCGCAGCCGCTCGGACCGAGCAGCAGCACCTTCTCCCCCCGGGCAGCCGAGAAGGACAAGTCCTTAAACATCAAACGCTCCTCGCCCGGATACTTCAGGCGCAATCCCTCCACGTGCACGGCCTGCTCCGTAACCGCCTCGGCGGTTGAAGCCGAAACCCAGCGGGCGGCGGTTTTAGACATGGCGCGGATCATCCAGTGCTTCGTAATCCTTCTTGGACGCGGGGCGCAGCAGCGATGTGACGCCCGTACGGTCGAGCGCTTTGGCCAGCAGCAGCATGAGCAAGCCGGCAATGACGGCGCCGCTGAGGATCCGCATGCCATACTTGGCCAGGAACATCCAGGTCTGCAGATCATCGGTATAGCTGTAATAGAAGTCCATCACCATCGAGCCGACCGCCGCGCCGGCCCCGGCAATCGCCACCGTCCACGCCGAGGTGCTCCGGTAACGGAACGCCGCGAATACCAATTCCGCGCCCAGCCCTTGAATGAGGCCGTACAGCAGCAGCGTCAGTCCCCAGCCGCTGCCGAACAGAACTTCCACGTGGGCCGCCGCCACCTCCGCGATGATAGCCACTCCCGGCTTGCGGATCAGCAGGTAAGCGAGCGTGGCCGCTGCGAACCACATGCCGTATAACAGTTCATCCGCTTCGAAGAACAGCGGTTTCAGCAGATTGTAAACCGATCCCCAGAAGTGATAAATGACGCCGAGCACAAGCGATACCAGCACCGTCACCAAAATATCGCTTAAACGCAGCCCTTTTCTAGGCTGTACCCCCAATTTCTCTCGCACTGACGTTCCCATAACAACACATTCCCCTCTCCACCGCTATTTTTGTATGAACACAACAAAAAACCGTCTGGAAAAACGCGCAGACGGAAAAATAGGCCCTATGTAGGCAGGGTCGGATATTCTCTACGCTGGCATTACCCAGTTCAGATTAACGGTCAACAGCGGATAGCAGCTGCAATCTCAGCCTGATTCACTCAAGCCCCCGTATTCCCTATTCGGTTTCATGTTAATCTTAAAATACACATTCGTTCCCCAATTAGCAAGAACCTTTTTTCAAAAATGGCTATTTATTGATTTCCGGCTCATTCTATGTCAATATCAGAGTGATTGGCTTTTCCACCAACGTTTTATTGCCGACACCTATGCACAAAGGAGAATGACATGGCTAAACAATTGCTGCGTCTGATGACCGAGCTGTCCTCCCGCAAGTGGCTGTCCCGCATTATGGGGCATTGTTCCCACAGCCGGCTGAGCCGTCATCTAATACCTGCATTTATACGAATCTACCAAATCCCGGCGCATGAAGCGGAGAAGGAGATCCACGAATACCGTTCGCTGAACGAATTCTTTTCCCGCCGGTTAAAAATAGGCCTGCGCGCCATAGACGACACCGCCGATGCCATGGTAAGCCCCGTCGATGCCACGATTTCGGCGATGTGCACCGTCAACGCCGGCACCATTCTCAGCGTCAAGGGACAGGATTATACCCTGAGCGAGCTGCTCGCCAAGTCACCGAGAATGGAGAATTACATCAACGGTTATGCATTCGTATTGTATTTAAGCCCGACCGACTATCATCGCATACATTCCCCGGTAACCGGCATTCAAGCGGAAAGCGAGCATTTGAAGGGCCGGGTATACCCCGTGAACGATTTTGCGATGACCCATATCCGGAACGTGCTCAGCCGCAACGAGCGTCTCATTACCTATATTGCCCATGAATTCGGCGAAGTTGCGGTCGTGAAGGTCGGAGCCATGAACGTAAGCAGCATCCGTTATGCCGACGAGAGCGTGAAGAAATACGACATCGGCGACGAACTTGCGTACTTTGAATTCGGCTCTACCGTCGTGCTTTTGACGGAGAACGGCACGTTTACTCCGCGCGGCGACTTGGAGCCGGGCTCCAAGGTGAAGATGGGGGAACTGCTTGGTTTGCTGCACCCTTCCACAGCCCGAAAAGGGTAATTCCTTTCTCCTTCCAAGCACCGCGCTACAAACTCCATGAAACATTCGACGGATGAATGATTAATGCCGGCCCAGCATGCGGTAGCTGCATGAATGTTTACCGCCTGCTCAGCAGCCGGTAAATGATCCGCTGAAACAGCCGATCCGGCAGCACGCCCTTGATCCGCGCGGTCATCCGCGTGCCTCGGGGCAGCGTATAGCGGAACCTGGGCTTGGACATAGACGCGATTCTTGCCACAAGCCTGGCTACCTCCTGTGGATCCCCGCTTCCCTTGGCCGTCCGCTCGGAATAGTCCAGCACGCCCTTCAGCAGAGCGTTGTAGGGTGATCCTTCCTTAACCTTTAACTCCCCAAAGCTCTTATTCCAGATCGGCGTGCCGTAGGCACCGGGCTGGACCAGCACGACATCAATGCCAAAGGGCATCAGTTCCATGGACAGGCTCTCGCCGAACCCCTCCAGCGCAAATTTGGACGCCGCATAGGGACCATAACCCGGAAAGCCGACCCTGCCGCTAATGCTGCTCATGAGAATGATTTTGGACCGTCCGGACTTGCGCAGCAGCGGGAGCATATGCTGCGTCACCGATACGGTCCCGAAGAAATTCGTCTCCATCTGCTTTCGCCAGCCGCCCAGCGGCACTTCCTCCACCATGCCGCCCACCGCCTCGCCGGCGTTGTTCACCAGCACGTCCAAGCGGCCGAACTTCTGCTCCAGCGCCAAAGCAACAGCCTTGACCTGCTCCTCGGCACATATATCCAGTCGGAAGATGTGAATACGCCCGGTAACATCGGCTTGTTCAGCCTGAGCCAACAGCTCTGCCGCCGCCTCAGGTCTGCGAAGACCCGCGGCCACGTCATAACCTGCTTTTGCCAGCTCCAGACTGATCAGCAGTCCGAACCCGCTCGACGCGCCCGTGACCAGCGCAGCCTTCCCTGCTCTCCCCTTTACCACCGGATCACCGCCGGCTCCGCCAATGCCACTCTCTCCTTCACACCCGTCACCCTTCCTATTATCCAAAATGCCTAATCCGTTTCGAGCTCTGCTCTTAAGCGCTTTATGTATATTCCCAATATATCAAATTTTTGCAATGCAGTCTGGGTCCTGACCTATTAAATAAATCCCAATAAAAAAGGGAGCTTGTCAGCTCCCTTTTGCGTGTTTCCAGCGAAATGCGTATATGATAACGGGATTCAACGTCACCCGTATGTAGGCCAAGGTCCTTTAAAACCAAACGTCCTGATGATCCTGATTCGTTGTCTTCATGCGGCGCAAGCGATTTCTGAATATACCGCAGCCGCCACGACTGAAGAAACGTCCACGCACCCGTCTTCTTGGGCTCATTCCCCTCTCCCCCCTTCATAAAATGAAACTGTACGTCGTTTTTACCCTAAATCGCTTGCTATGAAACCCATGGGCCCCTTCCACCAAGCAGGTAAGTTATGGAAGGGTGGGGAATCACCGAATTTCGGATGGGCTCTTGCCCGTATACTGCTTGAATTGCCGGCTGAAAAAGAAAATATCCCGGTATCCCAGCGCGTCGGCCACTTCCGTTACGTTCATCCCTTGATGCAGCAGCAGATGCTGCGCCCGCTCGATCCGCATCTGAATGATATAGGATTGCACCGGCGTGCCGATCAGCTCCTTGAACTTGATCGAGAAGTAGCGGGGAGACAACCCCGCTCTGGCCGCCAAATCCTCGACCCGATGGGGAACCCCCGGGTGCTGGCGGACGTAATTCGCGATTTCATGGATCGCCTCGGACAGCTGATTGCTTGCTTTTTTGACCACCGGCGCATCCAGATCCGAGCGCAGCAGATGAATCATCAGCTGCTTCAGAATGAGCTGGCCCTCTTCCAGTGAACCATAGGGCTTGTCCAGATACAAACGCACATAGCGTGCAAGCAAATATTCGAAATCCATCGTTTCCGTCAGCTTGCGATAAGATGCCGGAATCTCTTCGACCGGGTCGGTCACGTCAAAATGGATATATGTCAATACGAGCGGCTTCTGCGGATTGTGCGTCGCGCTCGTATGATCTCCGGGTCGGAACAGGAAGCAGCTTCCCTTTCCCACGGTAAAGGGCTCGTCATTAAGCTCGACCGTGCCTTCGCCGCTCCATACATAGAACAAATCGTAGTTCTGCATGGGCCTTTCGCGTTTTTGCCATTTCCAGCCCGGCTCGCAAACGATTTTGGCAAGCGCAGGCATGATTATAAACGAAGACGGCGATGCATTCAGCATCTCGTCATAACCCCCTCATCTCATTCAAAAATTGACCTCTTTCCCATCATACCCGTTTTTTATGTTTTTTGCATGTCCCGCCATGCCTGCGCCATCCGGGCAACCCCTTCTTCGATGCTGGATATGCCGAGATGCGAGAAGCCGAAGCAGGCGGCAGGCAGCCCGGGCGTACGATGATAGGCAGCTGCATCCCGAAACATGACGCCGCGCTTGCGGGCAGCCTCCTGGAACAGGGCATACTCTTCCGCGGAACGCAGCCAGTTCGCGTAGACGTGCAGGCCGGCATCGCCGGGGTGAAGGCGAAACAAACCCGAGGCGTGGGCTTCCATCCCATGGCGAAGCGCCTCATACCGCGCGCCGTACAGCCGGGTCATTCTTCTGAGATGCCGCCCGTAACCTCCCCTTACAATAAAGCGGGCCAAGGCGCGCTGCTCCAATACGGCTGGCGAGATCGGCTCGTACAGAGCCTTGGCCTGAACGACCGCCTCAACCAGGCTCGGGGGAAGCAAGGCATAACCGATGCGGAGGCCGGTGAACATCGTTTTGGAGAATGAACCGACAAAGATGACGCGTCCCTCGTCGTCCAGCATTTTCAGAGGCTCGATCGGCTTGCCGCCCCAGCGGAATTCGCTGTCGTAATCATCCTCGATAATAAAGGCCTGGCGGCTTCGCGCCCAATTCAGCAGCACCCTTCTTCGCTCCAGCGGCAGCACCGCGCCCGTCGGGTATTGACGGCTGGGGCTTACGACAAGCAGGCCGGCGTCCCATTCGCACGGAATCAATCCGGCGTCGTCGACAGGGGACGGCAGCGGAATCCCGCCGCTCAAGCTTATGCCCCGGTGGATTCCCTGATAACCCGGATCCTCCATCACCACGTGATCGCCGGGATCAACCAGCAGCTGAAACATCAGGACAAGTCCCTGCATGGAACCGCTGAAAACCACGATATGCTCGGGATCCGCCTGTATGCCCCGCGTGAACCGAAGGTGTCCGGCTATCGCCCGGCGCAGTTCGATATCCCCTTCCGGCGGCGCTCCGTTCTGCAGCTCGGCTCCCCCGCTTCCGCCTGCATAGGATAACGCGCTCCGCCACTCCGAATAAGGGAAATCCTCCATGGGCATCCTCGCATTCGCGAAAGAGATCGTACCCGGGGGAGGCTCCTTCAGCAGCAGCTGTGCCGAGACGTATTCCCCGCTTTGGCTCATCAGGCGCTGCCCCCAAGCGGAGAGCGCCGGCGCACGCTCGGCCAATGGCGGCTGGTCTGCCGTGGCAGCGATCCCCTCGGCCACGTAAGTT
>NZ_AEXS01000152.1:0-81165 GCF_000204455.1 Paenibacillus sp. HGF5
TCACGATCAGCAGCACATCATCCACGAACATCCCGAGCGAAACGCCTACCGAGAAGGAATCGATGCTGACGCTTAGCGAAAACAACAGCATGCCCAAGAACGCGGTAGGATGAATGCGCTGACCTTCCCCGCCCCGCCAAGCATTATACAGCATATGCCCGCCCAGCAGGAGGAGCAGCCCGCCTGCCGCAAACCCTGTGACGTGCCCCAGCAGCATGCCTACATAGCGGCCGGCAAACAAGCCGGCCAGCGGCATAAGCATGTGAAACAACGCGATCATGAAGCTGATGCCCAGCATATGGCCTAAACGCATGCCGCCTCTCATTCCGACTCCGATACCAAGCGAAAATGCGTCTAGCCCGAGTGCAACCGCCATCAGCAGAATCGCCGCAAGCTGTCCCGATTGGACAGACGCCTCCAACATCCCCATTCCCCCAAGTCCCATGGTCTTGTACACCATATGCGGACAAGGGGGAAATCATGCTAAAACCGTTCAATCGGCATCTTCATGGACGTGGATGATGTGATGTCCCGCGGCCTTCAGCAGCCGGTTCATGACGGCTGCGCCAAGCCCCTGGTCCGGGCACGCTTCGGCCAGGATGAAGGTCGCGCCTTCTTCGTCGAAGCGGCGCAGGCCGGCGTACAGCCGGCGGGCCGCTTCCTCCGGCGCGGCCAGGCTGCCGAGCGAGACGGCAACGTCCGCAGCGTAGTGACCGATGTGCTCGTCGAACGACAGCACGCCGGTCACCTCACCGCGCCGGGCCGCCGCCTCGAGCTCGGCCGCGATGCGTGCCGACACCGTATCGGCACGCGGGCCCTGCACCACGCACATCGCACCCTTCGGTGCGTAGTGCGTGTACTTCATGCCCGGCGAGCGCGGCGCCGGGCTCTCCGCCTCCCCGGCGGCGCGCTGCAGCGCCGGGTCCTGACGCACGCTTGCCGCCACCGCGGCAAGCTGCTCGGCCGTGACGCCGCCCGGGCGGAGCACCGTGACGGCACCGTCTTCGCCGACCTGCACCACCGTCGACTCGACGCCCACCCCGGCCGGGCCGCCGTCGAGCACGCCGTCGATCGCCCCCGCAGATCCTCCAGCACATGGCTTGCCAGCGTCGGGCTTGGCCGGCCGGAACGGTTGGCGCTCGGTGCGGCGAGCGGACAACCGGCGGCGCTGATCAGAGCCAGCGCCACGCGGTGATCCGGCATCCGCACGGCAACCGTATCGAGTCCGGCCGTCACGCGAGGCGATACGGCGCCCGGTTTCACGGGCAGCACCAGCGACAGCGGTCCGGGCCAGAACGACGCCATCAGCGCCCGTTCCGTCTCGTTCACCTGCTGGACCAAGCCGTCAAGCTGAGCCAGCTCCGAGATGTGCACGATCAATGGATTGTCCGACGGCCGACCTTTGGCGGCGAAGATGCGCTCGACCGCCTCCGTATTGCCGGCGTCAGCACCAAGTCCGTACACCGTTTCCGTCGGAAAAGCCACCGTACCGCCCTGTGCAAGCACCTGGCCTGCTTCGTGCAGCGCCTGCTTCGCTTCCTTCTCCGACCCGAGGCCCTCCTTGGAGAGGGAGCTCGAGACATGCCACAGTTTGGTTGGTTTCGATGCAGCATTCCGGGAGCCTTGTTCCCGCTGCAAATTGCGTTCCTTGTCATTCCCGTTCTGTTCCATACCTATCCCAAGCTTTCTGTATATGAAATATATAAACATCCAAACGCGTTTTGCCTATACTCCAAAAGAAAAAGCGCTTCTCGTTCTTCAGTCCCGTGCCGGTTCCCATGGAAACCGGTCGCGCCAAAGAGAAAGCACTCTTCTAGAGGTTGTTCAAAAATTCCGCTTTTGATAAGAAAACCCCTCATCGAAGCCACTTCAAGGATGAGCGACCGCGATGCATAGGTAGGTTTTCTTGCGATATAGAATTTCATCAACTCCGTTGATAACTTATAAATCCTATATCTAAGACGAAGCGAATCAAGAAGCAGCTCGGCTTCGAATCTTGAATTCAGCCGGGCCTAAGCAGATGCTTTCGAAGTTATGTTTCCTCCGGAAACATCTTAGGTGCTCACGTACCCAAAACGTACGCTCCACTCCTCACGTCCCTAGCTTCATCCAACTGAAGCGTTTTGAAAAAACGCACATCGGAAGCATTAGCTTCGGTGCTGAAAATCCACCTTTTTGAACACGTACTTCTTCATCCAAGTTTATCATACCCTGTCCGTATTGGAAATCCATACGCGGGATCATCCTAGAACAAGCTTGCCACCCAATTCCAGAGGCCCAGGAACATATCCCACAGGAAGAAACGGACCTCCGGCTCGCTTTCGCTTGCCTTCTTCGGCGCTTCCTCCGGAGAAGCGTCACCCGCATCGGCGGACACCGTTTGGATCCCCGTCTCTACAGGCTGGGCTGCCGCATCCCCGCTGCCGCCGTCGATGAAGCAAAGCGGCGGGAACAGGACGCACCACCAGTTTTGTCCTTGGCCTTCGCCTAACGTAATCCGCAGCGCATCGTAATCGCCCGCCGGATACACCGTGCCCCCGTACAATTTGGTCGGGAACGGCACGACGCCAAGCTCTACATGGTAATTGTAAGTGATTCCTCTTTTTCTCAGCTCTTCACCCACCAGCTGACGGATTTCCGGAAGATGCTGCCGGGTTAATGCCTTGGCGTCTTCCAGGCTTTGCGGGTTCTCCAGCTGCAGGACCCACAACTGCATTTGCTCAACGACCGCGTCACGAATCTCTCTTTTGACGAGCTGATCGGACGGGTTATCTGAATTCGCGAGAATGCGAAGCCGTATCGATTCTTGAGGGATCGGACCGCCGACAACGGAAGCATCGATCTGCTGTCCCTCCCAAGCCATGATGACCATAAACATGCAGGATAAGAGCACAACCATTTTTTTTACGATAATACGGAGGGTTTCACTATAATTTTTCATCTCGGACAACCGCCTCTCTATGAACGAAACTCTATGATGCTATCAGTATGTCCGCCTGAAAAAGATATAAACGTGGAATCTAGCAAATCGAAAAAAATTCATAGATTGGCGCATCACGACTTTGACAAAAAAAAGATGCCGTCCCCATGGGAACGGCATCTTCTCATACAAATGACGATTCGGTTTTGGTTATATTCATAATAACTGCACCCAGACCGCGGCGAAGTTCCACCCGACCATCATCTAAGCCTGCTGCTTAGCGGCCGCCGGGCGATAAGCATGCGGATCCGGCATATCTTCCTCCACTTCCTGACCATGCAGCTTGACGCTCATGGCGACCCCGAGACTCGCCATACTAATCACAAGGGACGTTCCCCCGTAACTGATAAAGGGCAGCGTAATCCCCGTCAGCGGCATCAAGCCGATAAACATCCCGATATTCTCGAAGATCTGATATAAAAACATGGCCACGATTCCTATGATTAGAAACGGCCCCGCACGCTCCCTGGATTCCAGGGAGATCAGGATCAGCCGATGGATCAGGATGAAATATAACAGAAGCAGGACGGAGGAACCGATAAAACCGAACTCCTCGGCAATCTGTACGAAGATGGAGTCGGAGTACGCATAAGGCACCCGGCCCGACTGGATCGACGACCCCTGCATGTAACCCTCGCCGCTCATCCCGCCGGAGGCGATGGCAAGCTTCGCATTCGTTGTATGATAGCTGGCCTTGGCGGTCGCTTTCTCCGGATACAGCCACGGATCAATCCGTTCCACCCAGTGCGGCTTCAGTATTTTTGATTCCAGCAGTTCATCATGATAATGAATGTAAGCCTGGGCGCCGCCGAAGGCCACTCCTGCCACCAGCACAAGCCCGATCAGCGCGTGGGAGAACTTGACGTTCCCGATCCAGAGCAGCCCCAGCAAAATGATGACATAGCTAAGCGCGTTACCCAGGTCATTCTGAGCCATGACGAGCACGAAAGGCACGAACGCCAACAGTCCGATCGGAACGACGTCCTTCCAGAAGGACAGCAGCGGTTTGTTTTTTCGCACCAATACAAAAGAAAGAAATATGATCAGGATCAGCTTGAACAATTCAGCAGGCTGTATACTTAAACTGCCAATGTAAATCCAGCCTTGGGCGCCGTTAATATCCTTACCGATAAACATCACGAGGACCAGCACGGCTAAACCGCCTAAGTATATATATTTGGCATATTTAATCAATAACCGGTAATCCAGCAGGCTAATTCCGAAAAAAGCCATGAAGCCGACAATGTAAAAAGCAATCATGCGAATATGAGAGCCTTCGAACTTGGTGTCGACGGTCGTGCTGTATATGGACGTAATGCTGATACCCATCATCAAAACCAGTACGAAAACAATAACGTAATCCATCTTCTTGAATTTCTGAAGCATGCTTTGATCCCCCTGTGCCCGGAGACACGAACCCCCGGTTTGCCTATACAGGCATATAACGATTATTCGAAAAGAAAGTTTGCCTTGGCCTTATCGTCGTTGATATTCATCATTCCATAAACCCAAATCTGAAGGTGGCATTACGGTCAAGATTTTCAGGGATCCAGCGATGCAAGCCCCTAATGAATTATTCTAAAAGATTTTCACCGCTAACACAATTCGCGATCCTCTTTCCTGAATACCGGAGAAAAAAACAAAAGAGATGCTGCTTTCGATAGCATCTCTTTTGATTCTAAACTCTAATCACCCGCATTAAGCCTGTTTGGTTGGCGCGGGACGGTATGTTTGCGGATTCGGCATATCCTCCTCCACTTCCTGCCCGTACAGCTTCACGCTCATGGCAACCCCGAGGCACGCCATATTAATGATGAGCGACGTTCCGCCGTAACTGATGAAGGGCAAGGTGATTCCCGTCAAAGGCATCAAGCCGATAAACATGCCGATGTTCTCAAAGATTTGGTACAGCAGCATGGCCACGATGCCAATGATCAGAAACGGACCCGCTTTTTCCCGGCTTTCCAGCGAAATCAGGATCATCCTGTGAATGAGTATGAAATATAACAGCAGCAGCACGGAAGAGCCGATAAAGCCGTATTCCTCCGCAATTTGCACAAAAATCGAATCCGAATACGTATACGGTACGCGCGAAGATTGCACGGAGCTGCCTTCCAAGTACCCCTCTCCGCTCATGCCGCCTGAAGCAATAGCCAGCTTCGCATTGTTCGTATGATAACTTGCCTTCGCGGTAGCTTTCTCGGGCACCAGCCATGGATCGATCCGTTCCATCCAATGACCGCGGCTCTCCATGAGTTTCGATTCTTTAATTTCATCATGAAAGTGGATATAGGCCTGTGCTCCGCCAAAGGCAATGCCTGCTACCAGCAGCAGCCCGATCAGCGCGTGCGAAAATTTCACGTTGCCGATCCATAACAACCCGAGCAGTATGACAATGTAACTGAGTCCGTTCCCCAAGTCATTCTGAACCATGACGATGGCAAACGGAATGAACGTCAGAAAACCAATCGGTACAATATCCCGCCAGAAAGAGAGCCTCGATTTGTCCTTGCGAATAAGGACATAGGTAATAAATATGATCAATACCAGCTTAAATAATTCGGCAGGCTGAATATCCACGATGCCGAGATTGATCCAGCCCGTGGCATTATTTTTGGTTTGACCGATGAAGGAAGGCAGCAAAAGCGTGATTAACCCTCCGATATAGATGTGCAGCGCATATTTATTCCATATTCGATAATCAATCAAACTAAGTCCGAAAAAAGCCGCGAAGCCGAGGATATAAAATACCGCCATTTTAATATGGTGACCCTCGAACCCGGCGGTGTCTAACGTGGCGCTATATATCGACGTGATGCTGACGACCATCAGCATCAGCAGTACAAACACAATGACAAAATCAATCTTCTTCAACTTCTGAAGCATGCTTTCGGTCCCCCTGTGCCCGGAGCCCGTAAACCCCGATGTGCCCATTCAGGCAGAATAACCATCTGGACAAACAAACCCATGTTCATTCTGCAGCCCGTTCTCTATATTTTAAAAGAAATCGGCCCCGAATACAATTAACGGAAAATTCCCAGAACATGCCGGTCAATCCCCGCCAAATCGGGTACCGTGACGATTTCCTCCCAGTGTCCTGCCTTACGCAGCAGCTCTGCTACATCCCCGGCCTGGCCCATGCCCAGCTCAAAAGCGATCAGGCGCGGCGGCGCCGACAGCAAGGACAGCTGCGCCATCATGATCCGGTACGGATTCAATCCGTCCGGCCCGCCATCCAGAGCCGTACGCGGTTCATAGTCCCGGACTTCCGGCTGCAGCTCTTCGATATCCTCCGCCGGAATGTACGGCGGATTGGAGACGAGGATGTCCGGCCCCATGCCGGCGAACGGCTCCAGCAGGTTCCCCTGCCGGAACTCAACCCGGGCGCCCAGCTTCTTCGCGTTCCGCGCGGCAACCTCCAGCGCATCGGACGAAATATCGCTCGCAAACACATCCCATCCCTTTGACTGCAAAGCCAACGTGATGGCGATGGCCCCGCTGCCGGTGCCGATGTCGACAACCTTCAGCCCTCCATCCGGTCGCGGGGTAAGCTCCTGTCCGTACTTCAGCACCGCTTCCACGAGCAGCTCCGTTTCGGGGCGCGGAATAAGAACCGCCGGCGTGACGTCGAACGGCCGGCCGTAAAACTCCTGTTCGCCGATAATGTACTGCGCCGGAACACCCTCCGCTTTGCGAGTGATTGCTTCTTCCAAAGCGAGGCGGCGGCCCTCAGGAAACGGATCCGTGAGCGCCATGTAATATGAGGTTCCCGACAGTCCGAGCACATGCTCCAGCAGCAGCTGCGCATTCCGCTGCGGCTCCATCACCCGCATGCGGTCTAAAAAAGAAGAAGCCTCCACAAAGGCTTCCCTGATGCTGCGCTTCGGCGTCAATTCAAATATCGTCCGCTTCAAAGCGTTATACTCCTTTTTCCATCATTTCAGCCTGCTCCGCCAGGGTCAGCGCCGAAACGATCTCTTCAATCTCCCCGTTCATCACTTGATCCAGCTTGTGAACGGTAAGTCCGATCCGATGATCGGTCACGCGGCTTTGCGGGAAGTTGTACGTCCGGATCCGCTCGCTGCGGTCACCGGTGCCGACTTTGCTCTTGCGCTCCCCGGCGTACTTCGCTTCTTCCTCTTGACGCATCATATCGAAGATACGGGCGCGAAGCACCTGCAGCGCCTTCTCCTTGTTGGAGTTCTGCGATTTGCCGTCCTGGCATGTAGCCACGATGCCGGTCGGAATATGCGTTACGCGCACCGCCGACTTGGTGGTGTTAACGGACTGACCGCCTGCGCCACTGGAGCAGAAGGTGTCCACGCGAATATCCTTGTCATGGATTTCGATGTCCACTTCTTCCGCCTCCGGCATAACCGCCACGGTGGAGGTGGAGGTATGGATGCGGCCGCCGGATTCCGTGGTCGGAATACGCTGTACGCGGTGCGCCCCGCTCTCGAATTTCATTTTGCTGTAAGCGCCGCGGCCGTTGATCATGAAGATCACTTCCTTGAACCCGCCCAGATCGTTGGTGTTGACGTCCATCAGTTCAACTTTCCAGCCCTGGGTATCGGCATAACGGGTATACATCCGGTACAGGTCGGAAGCGAACAGTGCCGCCTCGTCGCCCCCGGCTGCGCCGCGAATCTCGATAATGACGTTTTTATCGTCGTTCGGGTCCTTCGGCAGCAGCAGAATCCGAATTCTTTCGGCCAGCTCTTGCTCGCGCTGGGTGAGCTCCTCGATCTCCATTTTCACCATTTCGCGCATCTCGTCGTCCATCTTTTCGCCCTGCATGGTTTTGGCAGCTTCGAGTTCTTCAATGACGTTTTTATATTCAACATAAGCCTCATAAGCAGGCTGTAAATCGGATTGTTCTTTGGAATAATCCCTGAGCTTCTTGGAGTCATTAGCGACATCGGGATCGCACAACAGCTCGCTCAACTTCTCATAACGGTCCGCAAGGGATTGTAATCGGTCCAACAAAGGAATTCACCTCTCTAAGATATATTCCTGAAGATATGCCATTTCGCACTCCGTTTCGTATGACTCATGAAGTGTAAACGACTTTTTATTTTACCATGAAACGACACGTTTGACTAGCAGGCATTTGACCGAAGAAAGGGTTCTCGCCTTTCCGATCGCTTCAAAAAAACCACGGTCCCATGCACAAAGCGACATGGAGCCATGGCCTTTGAAACCTTCATCGATTACACGTTAAAACGGAAGTGCATAACGTCGCCGTCGTTCACGACGTACTCTTTGCCCTCCAGACGAAGCTGTCCGCGCTCTTTCGCGCCGTTCATCGAGCCAGCGGCAACCAGGTCATCGTATGCGACGACTTCCGCACGAATGAAGCCGCGTTCGAAGTCGGTATGGATGACGCCGGCCGCTTGCGGCGCTTTGGTTCCCTTGCGGATCGTCCAGGCACGCACTTCCTGCACGCCGGCCGTAAAGTAGGTATACAATCCCAAAAGACTGTATGCCGCCTTGATCAGACGGTTCAAACCGGACTCTTCCAGTCCCAGCTCCTCAAGGAACATCGCTTTGTCCTCGCCTTCTAGCTCGGCGATCTCAGCCTCAACCTTCGCGCTGATCGGCACCACGATCGCGTTCTCCGCGGCCGCGAAATCGCGAACCTGCTGCACGTATGGATTGCTGTCGGCTTCCGCAACGCCGTCTTCGCTCAGGTTCGCCGCGTATAATACCGGCTTCAGCGTCAGCAGGTGCAAATCGCGCACGATCAATTTCTCATCGTCGCTCAGCTCCACGCTGCGTGCGGGCTGATCGTTGTATAGGGCTTCTTTCAGGCGTTCCAGCAGCTCCACTTCCTGAGCATACTGCTTGTTGCCGCCCTTCATGTTCTTCTTCGCACGGTCGATCCGCTTCTCGACGCTGTCGAGATCCGCAAGGATCAGCTCCAGATTGATCGTCTGGATGTCGCTGACCGGGTTCACTTTACCGTCAACGTGGGTAATGTTCTCGTCTTCAAAGCAGCGGACTACATGAACGATTGCATCCACTTCCCGAATATGGGCCAGAAACTTGTTCCCAAGACCTTCCCCTTTGCTCGCGCCGCGAACCAGGCCGGCGATGTCGACGAATTCGAAAGCGGTCGGCACCGTCTTGTTCGGCTGAACCAGTTCCGTCAATTTGTCAAGGCGCTCATCCGGCACTTCCACGACGCCGACGTTAGGATCAATCGTACAGAACGGGTAGTTGGCCGACTCGGCGCCCGCTTGCGTAATCGCATTAAACAATGTAGATTTGCCGACGTTCGGCAAACCGACGATACCACAAGAGAGTGGCATATATATCACGACTCCTTATAAACACAGTTGTATTTTAATCTATGCAATTATATATCAAGCTGAAATGATCAACAAGCCATACTGCTGAGCCTGTTGATCATTTCCTATATATTGAGATGCCATCGATTAGCCCTTTTCTATAAGAGACTTCAACAGCATTCCTTATAGCCACCAAAAAGCAATTCTCCAACTCGTACGATTCATTCTCATCCAAATTCACATTTTTCTTTATTATTGTAATAACAGATGAATAAACCTCACCATTCTCATTATGAAGCAATTGATCGTTTATTTCTTCGCACTCAGATTCAATAACAGGTTCCAGCCATTTTACTAACATACCCTTTCCCCCTCTGATATGACTTTTCATGTTGTTTACTGCCGCACTCCTGCATGGTACAATCTACCTCTGACTTACACTAATCACGTCAGAGAAGGTGATAAATTGACTCCCCGGATCGGGAAGAGTCGCCTGCCTGAATGGTTCGCAAGGACTAACAAGAAGCAAGTTGACCTTGCGAAATACCTTAAGGTATCAGAGTCTCATATATCCCAGGTCATTAAAGGTAGTGCAAATCTATCAGTCATTAAAATGAAGATGACCGCTGATTTTTTCGGGTGTTACATGGATGAATTAGTACATTGGGTATACGAAGACTCGGGCGAAAAGGAGCATACATAATGCTCTTCCCATCCGACAAAACTTAAGTCCTAGTTAAGTTTTGTGCAGCACATTAACAACTCCTTCCTGTATAATTCAAATATCGGTTAAATTTTCCTGAACGTCAATCTGTAAAATATGGAATTTACTTGCATTAAATACCTTTTAATATTGACTTATGTAGAAATATTTACCTAGTTCTGTTAGACTAAGTACAAACATTCAATAAAGGAGAAAATCACTATGCGTTATCTTCTTTGCCTCATCCCTCCGCTTGCTATCTTATCCTGTGGTAAGCCTGGACAATTTCTCTTAAACATCATCCTTACCCTGTGCGCTTATGTTCCAGGAGTCATTCATGCAATCCTTGTAGTAAACAATTATAAAGCAGACAAAAGGAACGAGAAGTTGATCCGTGCGATTCAGAATCAACGAAATTAAATCAGCCATGACATTATTGACCTTGCCACGGAGCAAGGTTTTTTCATATTCCCAAGCGTTTGGGAATTTCAATCTTAAAAGAGATTGGAGGGCCTTGCTTCAACAAATGACCAATCACTCCCTCGATACATATACCTATAAGTTGTTCCGTTATGAGCCAAGTATGCTATTTGTCCCTGAGTAGGGTTATCCGGAAAAATAGTTATATTGATTACCTCCCCTTTAGAAGCCTTAGATTTCAGGGCATAAAGGTACCACTTTTCTAGATCAGCGTAACTAGTCGCAAGCCATAATATTTTTTCTTTAGTGCAGTCATCCCAATATCCGCATTCAATCATACCATCTGCTACTGTCTGAGCCAGGATATCCACGTATGGTGAAGATGGAAGAGACATTACAAAAACCTCCTATATAAGAACATTTGTTTGCATTATATCATCCTATAAACAAAAAAAGAACCCCGTCAGCTAAGCCAACGAGGTTCTTTTTACCGATGCTATCGGTTTTGATGTAATTATATTTTGTTTGGAACAATTTGTAAAGTTAAAGAAAATTCGTTTTATTGGTGGAATCGTTATTTTTCGTAGTCCCTTTTCGATCACTGAAAACTAATTCAAAAAAGCCGGTTGCAGATAATCCGGCAAAACCACCAGCCCAAAGGCGTAAAGTCAGGTCGAGATCAGTAAATGGGTAGGCAGCAGCGCCTACTAAAACGCCAATACCTAAGCCAATCCATGGTACAACATTGGAAGGCATATTGATTGTTTTCTTAACAAACTGCACTAAAGCCAATACAATAACGGATAATGTCGTAGCAAAGATCAAAACTGATGTTAATACTTCGTTTTTCATTTTAAACATCCCCTCTCTTAATGATCATCCCGCCGCGCTGAAGGACCGTCAGCAATCGATAAAAGTCATAACTTCCCCCACTTGGCGAGCTGATCAAGCCAGCTGCCATAGCTTCATTAACTGCTGATTCAGCCCATGAAGGAGCCTCCATGAAGTGCAGTTTTTCAAGCTCTGCTATGCGGGCCGATTGTTTTTTGATGGTAGAGCCTTGTTCTTGCAACCCTTTCTTCAGAACGTTTTTACTGTTCTCTAAACTGGCAACTTTCCGTACCAATGCCTCAAATGCAGCTTTTTCAGATGCATTCATGCTATCATCCCTTTCGATTGTTTTACCGTCCACATCATCCCGGAACTTATCCATGTCAATGACGGGGCATGCCTTCCAGCTGTACCCTGGGTATTCGATGTGCCCTTTGATCTGCTGAGCGGAAGGAATGACCTTCCGGAGCTGACGGACCAGTTCAAGCGTCGCCTGGTACTGCTCTGGCGTCGGCTGCTGTGTCCGGAAGTCTCCGACCATGCAAATTCCAAGGGCGTGCTTGTTGCTGTTTCCTACGTGATAGGTGACCTTTTCAGGGTCCCAACACTTGTACACCGTGCCGTCACGCTGGACCACAAAAGGATAGGCGATGCCCGGCCAACCGTTAGTGTTTACGTGATAAGTCGCGAAGGCTTCAGGTGACCCCGTGAAGGTCAGCGAATGATGGATGGCAATCGAACGAATGTCCGTCAGTTTCCGGGTACTATACCGCTTTGTCTTGTGAATCGGGAGTTTCCCCCGAAGATCGACCATTTTCATTACCATCATCCTTCTCCCCACTTATTTCATTAAATTCCTCAATTGCCTTTCTGAATATCTTTGGAACCGGCACACCCATGCGACCCACATTTTCGATTATCGATAACAACTCATTCGCCAAATAAAAAAAGACCACAGCATTTTGAAAATACTGTTGCCCTCCTAAAATGACATCGATGAAATGTGAGATAACAACAAGCCCGAAAATCGCAACCTTACGTGCAATTCCATGATATCCCTTTCTGCTTTTGAGCTCTCCCTTTATCCATGCGGCCGCCCAACCGGTTAACCAATCGAGGACGACAAGCCATAGAAGCAAGTTCATTAACATGTTCCAACCTCCAAACATATACCCGGCCAGTGCCCCCAAAGCTGTGGATATGGTTTTAATTATTGAAGACCATTCCCCCATTCGACCCTTCCTCCTGTCTTTGTCTCTCTATTAAAAAGAGCCCCCGGACCACCCAGGGGCATAAAAAATACGCCTTGCGGCGTTTCTGATGTAAATTATTCTTCGATCAGGAATTCCAGTCCGCTATCAACCAAGATATCGCGTAGACCCGGCTGCAAGCTGGTCGGCACCTCAGTAAACTTGGTTTTGTTCAAGATCACACGCTGAGCAAAAAACATCGCCATCATATCTCCCCCACCTCCTTTCCAGAGTATCCAGTAAAGGAACCGGCGTATCACTGATAAACCTGCATCGCCATTTCTGCGACAACATCTTCAATGAAGTCAGCTCTTTCAGAGAGTGCTGTATTTTGGGCTTTCAGCAAGGTGTTTTCTTGCTTCAAAGCCTCAACCTCTTCCGTTAATGGCTTACGGAATACTGGTGGTTCTTCGGGAGCGTTCGGATCACGGTAGGCGAATTTTAATTGCTTTGTTTCCGGATCAACCCACTGTTCACTAGATTGAGCAAAGTCCTCATCCAACTCGCCATAATTTAATTCAATCACATCAAATGAAGCCTGATCTCTATCCCTTAGTACAGGATAGAGATCAATAATTTCAGCTAGAGGCCGCTCTTTTACATAAGCCTCATCACCTCGTACTGAGGGATGAGATACCAAAATATTTCCTGTATCGATTTCATAAAATATTTTTTGTCCGATTTCCTTGATCATGTGTGCTGGACCTCCTATCTCGCGTAAATGATATAATTCCAGGACCCGGTCCCATAGTGCCATGTGCTGAAAGCTCTTAACGTTAGCGTACCTTGGCTTGGAATATACCAGGTACTTGTATAATCCATATCAGCCGAACTAAACATGAACCTTATAAGGGGGCCATCCGTTTGGAATCCATTCGAGGCATTACGAATCATTCCTAACAATTTAGCATGACCAGTAGCTCCGGTTCCGTCCTGCTGCCAAACAACACAAGCTATGGGTTCAAAACTAACGGGTATGACCATATGAGTTGATGAGGTACCCATATTAATCGTTCCCTGTATGGTTGGCTTACCTTCAATCAGGGTCCCGATAATCCCGCCGATATTCGCCCCGTTACGTATGTTAGATGCGATGAGCTGTGGTTCAGCTGCCGTAACCCAGGATTCACCGTCATAGAAACCCCGTGGAGGTTTTATGAAGAACATATCTCCAGGCCATACCGTTTTTGCAAGTCCTGGCATATGATGGTTTTCCGCACTCCGGTTTGGCATCTGACCAGCTTTTTTAACCCCATCGTCATAACCTGATTGACCAACAAGCAGATACTGAGGGTCTAATACTGCATCCGCCGTATCAACAACGGTGGACTTACCTGGTACACCCAGTACTTTTGCACCTGCCCTGATGTTGTTTGATACAAGGTTAGGATCGTATGCTTGAATTGTCACCTGAGTTCCTGGTGGGTAATAACCACCGTCAATATTAACGTAGGTATCAACATAGGCATCTCCATCTGGGTTCGACCATAACCCTGATTTAAATTGGTTACCTCTTTGCGGCATGGTGCCCGTAATCAAACCGTCTTCCCCTGGAAACGTCTTACCTGCTAACACGTCTGGAGCCGTCGCTGTTCCTACCTCCCCCCCTTCACCCTGTAAGATAAAAGCCGTTCCGTCATAAACCAACGTATAAACGCCGTTCGCTTTGAAGCTGGCAGCATTTCCGCTCGCTTTCAAAACAGACTTTGCACCTAAGCCATCAGGATTGAGAGTAGGCGCTCCAGTGCTTGCAACATTCACCTTAATAACAACCCTTTGGAATGCCTTCAACGTTGTGAGCGCTGGTGATAACGCGGCTGTGTATACTGTGTTTTCATTA
Source organism: Paenibacillus sp. HGF5 (assembly GCF_000204455.1). Taxonomy (NCBI): domain Bacteria; kingdom Bacillati; phylum Bacillota; class Bacilli; order Caryophanales; family Paenibacillaceae; genus Paenibacillus; species Paenibacillus sp. HGF5. Next base: position 14,315 of record NZ_AEXS01000152.1, read on the forward strand.
ACCACGGTACCCGTTGCTTGGCCTGATGGTGTTTCGGCTGCTACAACCTTTTGATCCGTATATTTTTTTGACTCCGAAAGAGCCTCAGCTACATCATCTGGAGTGGCAAAGATCAGTGAACTGTTTATCACAGCCGATACATTCTGCGCCTGACCAAACGTGACGATCATGTCGATTGTCTTTTCGATGATATCCGCTGTTCCAGCAGGGGGAATATATTCTGCACCGCTGCCGGAGTTGCCATAAGCATACAGAATTTCTCCATCGTCTGGATCTTGGGCAAAAATCCCGATCTCCCTAAAATAAAATCCCGTGGTTACATCCTGGTTAGATAGAACCGCCCCGACAATTGCTTGTGCTGGTAGCTGAGTCTTTAACCTGGTGATCGGGAGAGACTTCTTTTCACTAATCAACCGGGTCAGGGAGGGTATTGACTGGCCTGCAAGCTGTCCATCTCCCACACCCATCCTAGTAAATCTAAGCTCCACTCCGGTTTCAGCCTTTGCTTGCAAATTACGGCCTTTGTTTGTCTGAATAAGTCCACCAAAAGCGCCCATTTCACACCATCCTTACTGTCATTTTCTCACCCATCCGGAGGACTCCAGCAAAATAGAGATTCATAGGTTCCGATTGTGACAGAATAACTCGCTCCAGATGAGCGCTTAACCTCTTCACTGATTCGACCGCCCTATAAAATTCCTGGGCCTTCTCCTGTGTCACTTCGGGGTTATTTGTAATGACCTGAAAGTATCCCCGTTCTCCCCCATACTCGAACCATTCCTCCACTTTGCCCTCGCCAAAAAGGATGGCCACCAATTCCTCCACCGCTGCCGGAGTGCCTTTCCGTCTGTGAAATCGAATTGCATTTTTTACGAGCTCTCGTTTTTGACCAATCGGAAGGCTTGTATCATAAAAATCAACATGCAGCTCCCAAGCCAGCTCATCAGCCTCGACATCCGTCAATTCATCTAGCCGGTCATATCGTGAGAGCTTCGATATCGCCGTTGTAATGCTTTTGAGCTCACCATCAAGTGATTTCGCAGCTGCCTTAAGCGCTGGGTCTCTTCGAAGATTCGGGGGCAAGAGATCGAGCATACTAACATTCGAGATCTCAATCATCCGCAAGCCCCCCAAAATCAAAAGTGACTTGAATTTCTCTCGCAACTTGAAGCCTGGTTAAATCAATAAATGAAGGCTCCATAACACTAACGCGCAGTGCTCCAGCGGCCATAACACGCTTTATAAGCTCCGAGGGATTGATGTCCCGCCCGAGCTTGGATTTTTGCCATAGACGATATTCTGTAATAGCATCTTCAACGCTGCGTTGAATCAATGTGGAATCTGCTGCCTTTTCCCTGCTGATCCAATAGGTCAGTTTGATATTGTAATCCACTGGCTCTGGGGGTTGTACAGTCACACGGTCCGTTAATGGCCTTACCTTGCGGTCGCTCACAACAGCAGATACCGCGTCCATGACATCCTGAGTCGGCAGCTCGCCGCCAACCAACAAAGGAATCAATACAACTTCCACTGGTGAAGGGGATTCAACGCCAACATCAATTATGGCCGAACTCGCCGTCTTAGCCCAATACTCGTATGCGCCATCCGGTCCGGCTACGCTGAACGATTCCGGAGCTGTTCGAATACGTTCACGATAGGCGTTATCAGATTCGAGGGCCGCGCCTCCAGAACTTTCGGAAATATTCGTTACACTTTGCACAAAAGGAATAGGGTCGATCAATTCCGTCAATTGTCCCGGTAAAAACCCATTTCCATCTATTCCAGGAATCGAACACTCGGCAGGTACTTTTCCGGATACCTCTCCAGGCTTAATCTCCAGGACGTTAACGGTAATGAAGAACAGCTCCCCTCCACCGCCTTGTGGACCAACTCTCGTTCCTGCTGGTATGATAACCGCCGATGTTAACGGCATAGATAACTGAAACTGAACTGTTGTCCTGGCTGGCTCTGCTTGCAGGCGAGCTGTATCATACATTTCGCCCTTTGCTTCTAACACTTCCCCAGTTGCATATCGTAGAAGACTTTGCTTGGCCGCCTCATTGATCAATACTTTTTGCTGAACAATGATCTCACATAGCGACAAAATAAAAAGGCGTTCCGGATCAGCTGGGTACAGCTGACGGCCAGTTATCGCCTCGTGCATCTTGAATATGTTATCGATGGTTACCTGTGGGTCATCGTCAATGAACTTGATCTCGCTCACCCGGAATCCCCTCCTTCGGCAATTCTAAACTTGATAATGGGCAGCAAACGACCATTCATCTTGTCTTGTTCATTCATGTGAAATTGGATCTCTGTAATTTCAGCCCTGGGCTCTTGTTCCATAATGGCCATCGTGATTACACCGCTCAATCTTGCCTTCAGGATTGGCAATGGCTCATCGACGATTTCATAATCCAAACCGATAGATCGGGCAAACGGCGCTGATCCGTACGGTGTTGTCAGAATCGTCCGGATGTTTTGCGTGAGTTCTTCGGCCAAGGTGGCCGGACGGAAGTTCATTTTCGCTGGCCTTGTCATATCTACGATGTATTCGCTCATTTCACGTATTCCTCCAATGAGATATTCACCGTTGCGGCCAAGATGTTTCCGAGGTGATCAATATTCGACCACGTTTGTTCCAATGACGTAATCACAAATAGCCCAACGCCGACTCCCTTTCCTCCAATGACTAAAGGTAATGCCTTCCCTTTGCGATCCAAGGCTGTCAACCGATCTAATTCTTTACGTGGATTCATACGATATCGCGCATCGAAACGCATCGTGAAGGATACCGTATCCAAGCCAGGCCCAATCCACTGTGATATTGGTTTCTTGCCAAGCACCTCATGCTTTGCCCAACGTGACGAGCTGCTTCGCGTGAATTCGTTGAATGTACGTATCGTTTTTTCTGAGACGACGAAAACGACGTCTCCCAAGTATCCGATTTTGTTCACAGCGCTTCACCTGCCCTTGTGATCGAGTCGGTTGCAATGGATTTCGTCTTGAGCGATTCTGATGTTATGGAGCCCGTCACCGTTAGATCTCCTTCGATCCGAACATTACCGGCAGCTTTAACGTGTAAACTGCCTGAAGCCTGGTCATAGAAGACATAACTTCCATCCTCAAACCAGGTACCAACCTGATCTTTGTTTGAGACAGGAGGCACGTCCTCGTCTGTATAGTAGCTACCCAAGCAAAATCCATTCTGTATGCCGTTCCCAAGGAAAACACATAATGCGCTCTCTGATACTTCCGGCAATCGGTACGCTTTCGCCTTGGTGCTGTAAGGGACAATAACAGGAAGATCGCCCGAAACCAGATTATCTTTGTCCTCAAACACCACCCTAACGGTATGCTTTTTAACATCGACAGAGGAAACCATTCCGATGCGGATTAGATTTTCAATGACGCTCATCTTACCACCCCAATACTGGCCGTATCGTCATATTCGTGACATAGCCTGAACTTCCTATTCCGTGGCTTACATTCACTACTAAATATTTGCCGTCAAACGTACCATAGCCCTCGACCTGGATCGTCACCCCGGCAGCGATACGAATATCGCCAACCACACTCAAACTCGCTTCACCCATTTCGCGGTTCTTCTCGCGAAGCGCATTCCTTGCCTTTCGGAGTGCCTCCGCTTCGCTGTCTACCTGTTCGTTAATTTTCAGAACAGGACCGATTTTGGGAGCGCCTGGCGGCGAATATTTAACCTTAATTGTCTTCTTCGATTTAGCCTTGGAATAACTAATTTCGCAGGCGACATATGATGCATACGACGAGCTCCAATTAAAATCATAGGATAGAATTCGATCTCTCCCACGCTTGAACGTAGCCACCACCGGCAATTTTTCGAATTCAAAATCATCGAAAAGCACGAGTTGCTTGCCCGATATTTTGACGGACAGCCCTTCCGCTTTAGCTTGTTCAAATAAAAAAGCCAGATCGGAAACTTCCGTTTGATCCAGCCTGTCATACGTTGGATTTACAGGGGCGTTATAGCTCAGCTTCAGACCTGCCCGTTTGGCGATCTCCCCCGCAATCGTTTTTAGCGTGGCTTTTTCCCATGCTTTTGTACGCTTCTCCTGCCGAATACTAGAACCAACGCCCAGGCTAACTCCTTTAATGGATACCGTGTCCGGCGCGCCGGTTAATTGAAATGAATCAACCTCAAAATCACCAAGCGGCAGCTTTTTTACCTCCCCTTCTTTTTCCCAATGATGCGTGCGGATTTCAGCCTTTAAACTGTCACCAGGTAAGGGCATCCAATCCGGACTTTGCCAAAGATTGTTTCGATCCTGCAAATTAATCTGAAGGTCATCCAGCTCCCCTGGAGGGGCATCCGTGTACGTGAAATCAAGCAAGTCCTTAGCGACATCTAAGGAAAGATCAAATCCGTTATACGACAAAATAAGCTCGGCACGTCTAGCCTCGATGGTTTTCATCCCTGCTTTATCCCTCCCTTTTCCACGGTGGCAAACTGCTGGATTGCCCAACCGGGTAAGGTGGAATCATCAATGTGATTCCACCTGAAAACACGGTTGTACGCATATACTCCGGATTAGCTTGCATGAGATAGGTGACATGCTCTTCCTCACCATAAACCTTGAAGGAAATGCTGTCCCAGGTATCCCCCTGTATGGTTGTGTACGTCGTCATGCAAAACTCACCCTTTGCTTTTGTTTCGTGTATTTCTTCATACGCTGCTCGAAGTCATCATGCTGAATACGTGTAATCTCTTGGGCCTTCTCCTTCGAGACGTCTCCACTCCAATAGTTTTTAGGCGAATACGTAATGTAGATCGGGCTGGAACCCGCAGCTGCTGAAGGTCCGCCCATAATCTGATTGGCCTTATCCAACAAAGCATGTGAACGCGGTTTGTTGTTCAGCGGAATCGCCATTTCGGGGCCAGCCTCGCCAAATATGGAAGGCTTGGTTGCAATACCGCCTTTGGCGAATCCTTCAAGTTCCGGAATCAAGCCAACGTTAAACCCAAGGGTACCGCCGCCTAGCCAATCCGGAATATCGACGCTGACATTATTGATACCTTCTATTGCTTTGTTCACCAGGCGTATAACCGCATTGATCGGTGCAGCGACCAATGCTTTCAGCCCGGCCCATATTCCGCCAAACGTGTCTACAATACCCGACCACGCAAGCGACCAATCTCCGGTAAATACACCGCTCACAAAATCCAAGATCCCGCCAAGGGTCGTCATTAAGCCATTGAACACACCAGACACTGTATCGATGGCTCCGACAACGACGGCTTTAATCACAGGGAAGGCAAAGTTAAACGCACCAACCAATCCGTCAATGATCGGTTTAACTACCGTAAACACAGCGGAAATCGTTTGGCCGATTTTTCCGGCCACCGAAGTAAAGACCGGCACCATACTAGAAAATGCACGGGAGATAGCTGGAGCCACATCATTAGCAAGGAATCCAAACACCTTGGAAGCTATCGGCCAAAGCTTGGCTCCGATATATTGACCAACGGGTAACAAGGCTCGAACAATTTTCGTACCTGCCTGGTATACCCCGATAGCGACCTTCGCCACAACTGGAGCGAATTGTTGAAAAATCTTTTTCCCGGAATCCATAATGCTCTTGATATGAGGTATGACATTGTCCCAGCCTTTAAGGAATTGATCTTTCAAGGACATGATTTCGGAGAAGACACCTGAAAAGCCTTTGCCAATCGCCGCTGCATCACCATCGGACATTCCAAGCATTTTTGCGTAGTTGAACCCAGCCCCGCCGATATCACCGCTGAATAAGCTCTCGAAGATCGGGCCAATGGTTTTTCCAATACCTCCAAAAACCTTATCGATAGATCCACCGATTTTCCCGAAAAAGCTTTGAATGCCGGGCATCGCTCCTTGAAACCAATTACTAAAATCATTTAGCAACGGAAGCACTTTATCGCCAATTGGCATGATGAACGTCGTCATGAGCTGACGACCGATTCCCCGAAAGGCATATTTCACGGAATCATATTTAATTTCCGTGATTTCGCCCATAGTATCCTTGGTCATGTCAAACTGACTACGGGCGGTACCCATGGCCGCAACCACATCTTTTTCAAGATCCTCGAATTGGGTCCCAAAGAGTCCAACACCCACTGCGTTCTTCTTCACAGGATCTTCAATGGATGAAATAGATTTAACAATCTGTTTGAAAGCCGCTTGCGCCTCTGGGCCGCCTTTTGCAAAGGTTTGGGACATCTTTTCAGCATTTAAACCAAGCGCCTGATACGATTCGACTGAAGTTTTGGACATATCCTTAGATCGGATATTAAACTCTTTTACCGCATCCCCGACCTTATCCAAATTAAAAGCGCCGGACTCAAGTCCAGCGCTGAAGGTATCAAACATTTGATCGGCGGAAAATCCCAGCGATGCAAAGTGCGGTGCGTATTCATTTGAAGAGTCAAGCAGCTCGCCAGATTTATCTAAACCCTTTTGAGCACCTTGAGCCATCAGGTTAAAAGCCTGATCGCTCGTAATCCCGAAGTTTTTAACCATCGTATCTGAGGCTTTGACCGACTCCGGAATATCTTCTCCGAACACATCCCGAAAAACAATCGCATTTCGGGCAGTCATTTCGAGCTCTTTGCCCTCTTCCTTCGTGACTTGTTTCGCCTTACTTAACGCATCGGCCAAGTCATTCCAGTTTTCCCCGATGTTTTGATTGTACAGATTCTTTACCGAACCAGACAGAGCAGCCATCTCTTGTTTGCTTGCTCCTGTCGAGGCTTGAAGTTGGTTCATGCTGTCTTGGTAATCCGTAATCGAACTAGCTAGATCCCCGATAGATCCGGCCGCACCTTGGACAAGTGCAAAAGCACCTGAATACTGTGTAACACGGTAAAGAGCCTTTCCGAAATCACCTGTTACCTTGCCCAGCTTACCAAATATCCCTCGGGCTTCTTTCGCCTCTTGGTTCACCGATTCCAAACCATGCTCTACATCTCTTGTTGCATCTCCGGCGGATTTGAACGTTTTTTTGAACGTCGGGCTAATTTGTCCGCCCAAGGCAAATATCGTTTCATACGTTCTAGCCATCCCTAGCCCCGCCTCCTTGCTTTCACCTTACGGCTGGTATTTGGGCTCGGTTTTTGATTCTTCTTTCGTTTTTCGACGTTCTCACAGGCTGCAAGCCAGCCGTCAAGGTCTTTGAGCGGCTGGCTGAGCCAGAACGTTAAGGTTGAACCTGGAATAAGCGAACACAGGATAATTGCCGTTTCGCGCAATTCCTGAACAATATCTCCGCCTATTCCATTGTGATTAAAAAATTGGATGCCAGTTGAGTCACTTGCGTAAAGTCTTTGGCTTTCAAAGATTGGATCAATTCAGGAGTAACGCCCGCTGCTCTTGCTGCTACCGCAACCTGATAATTAATCGATGCGGCCCGAACCATTGGTACTTCATTCGGGTCCATTCTTTGAGCCAGTTTTGCACAATTCATCAGTTCTGTGCCGCCTAGGCATTCAAAATCCAAGTTTAAGGACTTGATTTCATCGCCTTCAAAGGTGATCGGTCGTATCAATTTATAATCTTTACTACTCGCACCGACTTGTGTTTCTTGTTTTTCATTAGTCATGGGTTTTCTGTTCCTCCTTTTATTAAAGCCCTAGATTCTCGCGAACCTGAGCTAGATAATCGACGCCATCAATGATACAAATGAAATTCGTTTTATCAATTTCAACCACAGTCTCGCCGTTGTAGATAATTTTGATATAGAACGTTTCCAGCTCATTCGAGTTATCCATGGTACCACCAACGGATAAGCTTCCGAGTGGCGTTGTTTTCGGCATGCCTCGGATGGTTACGCGAACTGGGATATGAATATAGTTTTGTGTAGCATCTAACGTTTGGATCGAGCCTCTAAAGTCAATTTGCTGCATTTCCTGCCGGGCCAGTTTGAAGTTGGCACGATCCAGCACGCGCCAATTCAGTGTCGTAACCATGGAACCAAAGTGTCCAATCAGCGGACTTTCGATTTCCCCTGGAATGCCTGCCCCGCTGATCGTCTCCGTCAACGACTCCAAATCTGGAAGGTCCACGTCTACAACTCCCAGGTATTCCGATCCGTTGCGATAACCCGTGAAATTCGTTAATCTATCAGGTATTTGTTTGCCAGCCAAGGGTACCCCTCCTAAATTGCAGACAAGTATTCTGCATCATATTCCACCATGAATTCCAACTCTTGACCTGGAGACGGTGGTGTAAAGTAATTCCGGAATTTCAGTTTGCCGTTCATCGTGGATTCCTTCGGATTGTCTTGTTTGTTAAACTCAATCCGTCCACCCAGGATAAAGCCAGACGACTGCAACCCATTTAGGCGAATGTTCAGCGAATCAACGACCGCCTCCACCAAACGTTTATTTGCTGGATCATCAACATACATCCACTGAGTCAAAATGATGGTGTTATTCCACCAGTCAAACATACGCCTTACCGGGATAAAGGAGCTCTGAGGATCGTTTGCTTCCGGGTATGCCCCGGTACGATTGCCCCACGAACGAAAACCACCAATAAAATTCAAAGCGGTTACGATCCCTTCCGCATTGATCAATTCCGCCTCGTCCGGGCCAAGGGCAACTACTTTACCATCATCGAGTACAATGCCGTCGATCTGAAGCGCCTTATTGGACGGCGACCGATACGGAACACCGTCATTCTCGGCATCAGTTTGACAAATGACACCCGCCAAATGCGTCGATAGCCAATAGGTGCGGCCAGACTTGGTTACTTTAGGCCATGTATTGAACTGAGCTTTGTCCGTGTAGAGATTGTCCTCTTTCCATTTATCAACTTGAGCTGCCGTTAGATTTCCCGGAAGGTCCGTAATTGCTTGGGCGTTGAAATTCCCGTTGATCTTGCGTGACTTTGCAGCCATGACCGCGCCAACCACCGGGTCATGAGAAAAGCCAGGAGCTAAAATCAGACCTGGAACAACTCTTAAGCGAGGAAACACTTGTTTTAATACCTCAAGGCCTGTAACCGCTCCGGTAACGCCGTCCGTTCCGCCGACGATGACTCCTGAATCCACATCTTCAGGTCTCAGCTTGTCATATCCGACATTGACAGAGTTTTCCGCAATCATTGCCCCGCCTGGCTTCGCAGTCAGGATAAGATCTCCGGCTGAATTGAATGAAAGTGTATAATCGGTATCCCGCACATAATCCGTTGGCGTCTGACCCGTGGACGATACTTTAACCGTATTTGTCAAAATCCCCGGAACGTTAATTGTGCCAGTGCCCCTCGTCAATGAAACCGGGGAAGGATTTACACTCTCTTTGTGCACCTCTGGATCAAGTACGTTTACGAAAACGACTGGAGACTGTTTATACAGCTGAAAATGAGAAAAGGCAAATTCGCAAAGCGTATAATTCTCCCAATCCTCCGAGTAACCTAGAGTCTCTTTGTATTGCTCCCAGCTCTCTGCCAGAAAAGGCACATTCACTGGAGGCGATGCCAGCTTTGACAAGTGAATGGGTGCCGTTCCGAACACGACCGGAATAGTCGCTAGTGGCGAAACCGGCGCGAGAATAGATGCCGGTACCTCCGTTACATAAACACCATGACGTTCTGCCATTCGTTAAACACTTCCTTTCTGTGTCTGTGCGGACAATACCGCCTGATAGGCCGCATGTAACGGCGTGCCTACCGTTTCGGTTTGTAACCGCACTTTGGGAAACTCCGGAACGGGAACAAATAAACCTTTGAGCTCAGGAATTCGCTCCATCAGCTTTTGAATGGGGCGGGGAAATCCTGCTCGGAAAGTTGTATATCTCGCCAGCTTCGGAATGGTAGGGCCAACATAGATAACGGCGGTCTCATATTCCCAAGCGTTTGGCGATTTGTCCGATTCCGGGTTTTCTTTCTTCTTCCGTGGCGTTTTATCGACTTTCGGATTTAATATTTCTTCTTGGATTTCATTCATCGTCATCCACCTCCTGTTGAACCGCTGGCAGGGTCCAATTGGTTTCTGCTCCGCCGAAATAATACGGATGCAGGTCTTCATCATCATAAATTTGCCAGTTGTACGGATACTGAATTGCGAACTTCCCGGCAATGATTCGTTTAGCCAACAAATGCGTTTCAATTCGCTGTAAAATATTCAATACCGACTTGTTGCCCTGATAATCCGGATTATCATCATAGATCCCCGTCACGATTACCATTCGGCAGGATGCCGCTACTTCCTCACTCGGGATGCCTCCATCCACGATTCGCACCACCACATAGGGAAAATGCGCCGAATCCTCTTCATCCGTCTTTTCTGGCAGCGATTGAGGATAAACATTTAACGGGACCAGTTCCCCGGCCGCGTTCTCGGTTTCATAACCAGCAAAAAGAACCTTGATCTCTTCGACCAAGGCTTTTTGCAGTAGATAGGGAGTAGCCATCAGTTACCCTCCATGACTCTTTTAATCTCATGATCCAATCGTTTTTCGAAGGTCTCCACGGCCTGTTGATTAATGAATTGACGTACTTCCGGATTGTCTACCATTTGAGGCACCGGAGGGCCGAACAGGCGCTGTATAGGAAGCCTTTTCTTGCTTGTACGCTGGAACACCTTAACGCCGCTGATATTGGCGACAAAGCCCCGTAGAATCGTTCTCAGACTGCCCTGTTTTTTGACGGCCGCTTTAAAGGACCGTGGTTTTTTCGCTGACGGTTCCCGAGCGTTGGTTTTAAATTTCTCAAGCCCGATGCTCCCGCCAGTCGAAACCACCGAAGCCCCTAGATTGTTTCGCGATGCCCGGTTGATCTTGAAGGATTTGTTTACGTCCTGGGCCTTGATGCGGTAGATTTCGCGTGCCTTCTTCGAGGCATTGGATTTCACATTGGTTGCCGTCCGGTTTAGCGCTCTGGATAGGACGACTGGCGCTTGCTTAGGATACTGGCTTAATCGCTTCTCAACCTCTTTCAGCTTATCGGCATCAATCGTAATCATGATCCGACTCGCTTCAGCGTAATGGTGTACATGACCTCATCCTCTTGGACATCCGCGACCCTGAAATTTCGGTCATCTATCCGAATGGAGGAATCCGTCACTGGCCGTTTTTCGAAGTCCGTTTTCAAGGCATAAAAGAGAAGCGAAGCGTGATAAACCCCGTCCGTGGGATTTGAAGCGCTGGATTTTCGGTGCTGCAATTGGTCTTCATCGATGACAATGATCATTTCCCGGCCATTCACGATATGACGCGTACCGAACTCTTCCGGATTCAAGAAGACGTTTTGTGCATCCCGCTCCAATTGCTCCTGAAAGAAACTCATTGGGCATTCGGGTCGGCGTTGGCGACCTGTTCAAAATACCAAGTTTCATATTGCTCAAGACGGTCCTCTGCCTTACTGGCCGGTTCGATCTCCAATGCCTTGAGATGATCTTTTTGATCAGGAGCAGACAATTCCTTGAAGGCTTCAGGAGAAAGAATCGTATTTCCAACAATCGGGAGGTTGCCCAGGTCGTTTGACCCTCCGCCACCATCAAGATTGAAATCGTCTTGCGTCTGTTCCGTGAATTCCGTCTCCGTGTCATTCGCGACATCATCCAGCTTGTTATTCTTTCGCAAAGCCTCGATCATATCGAGGGGGAGCTGGCCTTTCACGCTCTCCCCCGCATCATACAGCCGACCGGCAAAATTTAAAGGTTCTTTCAATTTCATTGTGTATTTCCTCCTTCCTATGGAGCCGTTGGGGTTTCCCCAGGATTTTTGAAGAGTCCGCGACTGTCCAAGATCGTAACACCGTAATCAAAGTAAATCCGGAAATCCATGCCCAAACGATCAAACGGAATATCCGTTTCGAGCGTCGGTTCTTCCTGGCCGCGCAGGTAAGTGACTTCAACGGTGTCTGCAATATTCGGATCAGCGGCCAAATACCAAGCAAACTCGGAGTATTGATCAAGTTCCGCATCCACGATGATATCCATGGAGTTACGGAACACATTCGTAACTCCGCTGTGTTTGCCTTCCGGATCAGCTTCGCTTCGAATGTATTGTGCTGCTGCCGTTTCCTGTTCAGCCGGGACAATCAGATACTTTGGTGCGATGTTCAAAGTTGCCTCGCCACGAATACCTTTTTGCGTGCGCATCTTCTTACGGCCTTCACTCATGGTTGTTGTATTGATAACACCAGCAGTTCCAAGGTTGTTATGTGGAGCGCTGAACAACGTTTCGCCATCGAAAATTACCGGGTTAGACGCAAGCATCTTGTATACGAGTTTGTTGATGCCTCGTTTGGCCGCAATAACATAAGCAGCAGGTACCCGGCTTAAAACGCTCAAGTCGTCATTAATAAAAGCTTCACGCGTAAAGCCCCAACGTTCGGCGTAGGTCAGTACCGCTTTCGTTACTTTCTCATCCTTCATAGCCGAATCATATGGAATGACTCCGTTTTGTGGAGTACGCTGCAATTCACCAGCTTCCGAAATTCGATAGTGTTCAGCTGCTTTAAAGTCGGAGTTCGAACCCTTACCTGTCCAATATTGGAAGGTCGTTGGTGCCTCCTGATATGCCTGAGAAAGTGATTTATTCGCTGCATTGGAGAGAATCGATTGGAATGCTGTATCCGGAGTCAATGCCCGCTTCAACAATTCCTCGTCACCCATCCGATGTGCTCCTTGGATACCTGCACGCTGCAAGCACTCCACCGCCAAATCCCGCATTCGCATGGACCGAAGCTCGGGCGCTCCTGCTGCTGGCTTTACAACCGAACGACCAGCACGCATCAACAGAGCATCGGAAGCAGCAGAGCGGAACTTGTCTTGATCTTCTGCCCCGAATTCAATGCCAGATGGATGCGGTGCGCGGCTTTCACGCTGCTTGGTCAGGATCGCGTCTTTGACCTTTTCCAACGTGCTGCCATCCTGGATAAATGGATTCGCATCCAAACCAAAATCACGGCAAAGTTGCGAGATCTCCGAAACCCTGGAGCGTTCTGCTTCCATAGCCTGGCGTTGCAATGCTTCTGGATCGACTACTGGCGGTTTATTTGCTGGAGCTCCAGCGCGTTCACCGCCTTCAGGTGCCGAACTTCCTCCACCTGCTCCCGCTCCATTATCTGGTGCATGCATCAATCCTTGTGCGGCCAAAGCCAACATTTTTAATCCCTTCATTCCTTCATCCTCGCTTTCATCATTATGACTTCTTCCTACGCCGACCGATGGATCAGCTGGCGTTGGTTCGACACTGATTTCAAAGGGTTGCCACTTCAAAGCCACATAGGCCGGACCTGTAAAACGTCCATTGGCCGATGATTTACCCGCTTTGACCTCTTCCCAACTGCTAACGGAATACCCAACGGAAACGCCTTTAATAATCCCTTTGAGTACCTTCTGGAATACCCGGTCGCTATCTTCATCATCATCGAATTTGACAAGCGCCCGAGCCTTCCGCTGCGAGCTATCTAACCACACCTTCTCAATGCTTCCGATTGGCATCCGTCCATATTTCGCATCCCGACCATGAGAAAACAGCAGTACGCCGACTTCCTCAAGTCGAGTAAGGTCAATCGCTTCCGGATCATGGCTTAATATCTCAGATCCGAAATAACGCTCATATGGTGCTTCGCTCGAAAACGAGAGTTCCACGGTGCGATCCGATTCATTAACCGTGTCCCGTGCAAAGGTTAAGGTGCGCGTTAACGTTGACGGTTCTTTAGTTCTCGTCCTCGTCAAGATCGTCGGCATCTTCTGATTGTCCCTCACCGTCATCCTCCTTCAACAAATCATTTTCATATTTCCGTTCCGCTGCACGCTGTTTTAAAACGTCACGCCAATCCTCTCCACGTTCCGCACAAATTCGTGCAAGCGTGTCCTGGTTGGTTTCCAGCGCTGTCTTGTTGGCGTTAGCCTCTTTCCCTGGATCGATCCAGTTATAACCTGGTGGTATCCAGACATGAGCGAGATAATCTTTTTTGTTGTTGCTGTAATGGGGCAGTTCGAGTTGCCCCGTCAGGTGCATCGCGTCCAAAAATTCAAGATAGATCGGAGTAAGCACCTTTTTAATCAGCATGTTTTGCAATTTCTTGTATAGCTTCCGGTCCTCGATCAGTCCTTGCCGGGCTGAAGAGTAATTGACTTGGGATAAGTCACGCGACACCGCTTCATAACTAAGACCAATTCCGGCTGAAGACAACCGAACCAACGTCGTAATAAACTCTTTCGAGTTGGAGGCTTGTCCCGCTGGTATGACAGCTTGAACTTCATCTCCAGGATTTAATTCGCCGATCATGCCCGGCGTTATGGACATCCCGCTATAATCCTTACGATCCGCATTCGTAAATTGCGAAACCCCGCGCCCCGGACCGCCACCCGATGGCGTTTCTCGTTTGATAAAAACGGAAAGACATGCCAACACCCGCTCCTTAATGGATACGGCCTCGATAAACTGATTTGCATCCTTAATTCGTGGTAAGGCCGTCGCGAGCTGCGACACCTCCCGGATTTGCTTTGGCGAATTTTTTTTGAATAAAAAAATGACGTCCTTCGCCAATACCCGGACCGTTTCTCCAGGCAGCAGCGTTTGGCCGTCTAATTTCTTGAAATGATATGCAACAGGTTTGTTAAACTTGTCTAGCTCGATCCCTTCCACGATTCGATTACCATTCTCTAATGGAACGATCGTATTCAGATCATTTAAATCATCCACTGAACGGAGTTGGATTTTGAAAGGAAATTTATCATCATCTGTGTACACCTTGACGACAATAATTCCGCCATCCACGATATACCGTCGTAATAGAGTTTCTTCGATCTCATCCAAGGATTGCGTTCCCGTGATATCCACATTCTCGGCTTTGCAAAATTCTTCCCAAAGGTCCTCGATGGCATGGTTTATTTGACCATCTTCATTTCCCGGTTTGGTATGCGGAATCTTCGCCTGAAGCATCATTCCACTTCCGACAACATTTCGTTCAAATGCTAACAAGATTGCACCGGCGATATCACTATTTCGTTCAAGGTCTTGCGCTCGATGTCGAACAAGAGTACGTTCTCCCCGAGATAGATTATCATATCCTTCAGTGCCAGGATTCCAGTTACGATTTAAACGCCCTGTACTCCCACTATCAAATGCAGATACCGCCGACCGCCAAGCCATTCGTTTATATGCCCATTGCGGACTGACCGTAGCAATGGACCGTTCTAGCCAATTCAGATTCATCACCTCCCTTCAAAGTAAACTGCTCGGAACATCCCGCCGTTTTCGATATCGGCGATTTCTCTTTCGAGGCGTGTCCGTTCCTCGTATAACAAGCCAAGGTCCGCACGGCGGAATGATTTGCTCCCGATTCGGTATTCTTGGGCCCCTCGCAATACCGCGCTAATGGCTGCGCGTACCTCGGCCAGGTCAATATTCAATTGTTCCAATCTTTCCAGTGGCGTCATAGCCATGAACCTCCACCCCCTACCCAATTGTTATTCGCAGGCTTTGCCGGGACATTTTCACTTCCTGCCGCTTTCTTCTCAGGCGTCTGTTCATACCGCATATACCGGATACCCAAACAATCCGCCGCGAATGCGGCATATACTTCACAGTCGAGGTAGTGATTATCCGCATGAGCTGTTTTCTTGCGCCATACTTCAATTTCCCGCTTTCCATGCTTTTCAGTTACCTTTTCTTCAGCCGTGATTTGCTCCGCGTAATCCTCATCGCAATCGATATAAACATACCAGCCACCGGGACCTTCCTCTTCTCGATTTAACCGACCTGCAATAAAGTCTTTATAGTAACCGCCGTCTACGAGATAAAGAGACAGGCCAAAAACGCCACGTTCCGCCCGGTCAATCTTTGTCAGGGTATACTTTGTTCGCAAAGGCGTGTTTGAACCTTTGATTGCAACAGCCCATTCCGGATTCTGAGCGCAAAAATCATAGGTATCATCGGCGTTGTATCCGGAGTCCACGGCACAAAGATTCACGAAGTATTCGGTCCCGTCCCTGGTGAAATAGGAGATGTTCATTGCATCTTCAATCTCCGCCCACGTTTCAACGACACCATGGCGAATATTGGAGCTCTCCATTTTCTCGCCCCATGCACGGATCGTGTAATAAAACCGGTCCTTCTGCACGTCAACCCCGCCAGTTAACAGAATTGTTCGATCCGGAACAACGCCCTCTTCATAGCCGCTAACCTTACTGAGCACCTTGCTGCTACTCAGTTTGACTTGCGTGTTTTCCCAAGGTTCCGCCAGCCAAGAATTGATAAAGTTCATAAACTCTTCAGGTGTATTTTTTGACGAAACAAATTCATACGCCACATCACCAAAACGAACCCACGGACTATAGATCGCATTCAAATGAAATCCAGTTTTAATCCCTGGAACTGTGGAACCGTCTTCTGCTCGCCACTCGCCGCCGCGAAGCATGGAAGGTTTATGAGCATCCCGAATGATTTGCTCACAATGTACACATTGATAATGGGCTGTTTCCTTGATTTTCTCGCGGTCTAAACTCTTGTTATAAATAATCTGTTTGTACTTAAAGGTCTGGAAATGACCACAATGCGGACAAGGAACGTAATAATGCATACGAACATCCGCCGTCAGCCAAGCTTGCCAAATCGGCCCGCCTTTCAGCGTCGGCGTCGAAGTCTGCATGATTTTTTTGTTGAAAGGGAAAGTCTTGGTCCGTTCCCGCGCCAATGCCCTCGGATCGGCCTCTTTACCGGAGTTTTTCGGGTACTTGTCCACTTCATCCATGAACAAGTATCGAATGGCCCGGCTGGAAAGTGAGGCCGGGCTGTTTGCGCCTGCGATAACGGCATACATCCCGTTGAACTGGAGCTCCAGCAGTTTGCTGTCCTCTTCTTTAAAGCGCTCATTCAGTGCTGGGCTTAGTCTGATCATCGGCTGAAGCCGGTTCTTGGAAGTGAACTCGGCCAAATCGAGCATCGGATAAACGATAAGCGCCGGGCTTGGATCTTGAGCAATGGTATACCCGAACATATTGTTGAGGCTTTCGGTGCCGCCGACCTGGGTCGGTTTCACAAAAATGATTTCCTCAATCCGTGGATCAGTAAATGCATCCATGATGCCGCGAAGGTATGGTGTGCGCTCCGTTCTCCAAGGACCCGGCTCGGCGGATCTCTCATCGAGAATTCGATTGCGATCAGCCCATTCCGAGACCGTCAATTTTTCCGGAGGCCGCAACACGTCAAATCCAGCATGCAACCATTCCGGCCATTGCTCATCAGTCCTTTTTGGCATCGTACACACCTCGGACAGACAGCTGGAGCAATGCGGCGTTCGTGGTATCAGCAATATTCTGCTCGATTAAGCGAACCTGTTCCGGTTCCAGATACGGCGAAATCTCCATTGCAATCTTGCGGCTGAATCCTCCCATGGATCTTCTTAGGGAAATAAAAAAACGCTGGAGCTCACTCACAACGTCTTCGCGTCTAATGTATTCACCTTTGGAGATAGCATTTTTCAAAGTCGCCGCTTCGGCCTGCTGCTCTTTCAGCTGTGCTTCATATTTCAGCTTTTGTTGGGATAGTGTCATACCTTCTTCGTCGTCCGGATTCTTCTTGACGCCCCGGTTATCCGTCACCCATTTGATGGTGTCTTTTAACGAGTACCATCCTCGGGCCTTTTTGGGCATTCCGTTTCGCTCCCATTGTGCAATTGTATTGCGGTGAACATTGAACACTTCGCAAAGCTCGGAAGTCGCGATACATAAGGCTCCGTCGATCATTTTCGCTCTCACTTTTCCACCCATATAACCCCCTCCTTTTTGCACAATGCATAGTGTGCAATTTTTATAAAATTCGGTGGAATGCCGGGCTCACTCGTACCCGCATAGGCACCCACCCCCTGGGAAGGACCCGCGACCCAAAAATCCGCGAGGCCGCGCCACGATTGGGCTCTCAGGCTTCATCACCTTCTATATATGAACTGAATGGCCTCTTCTGCTCTCTAAGTTATTCATATCTTAATAAAGAGCATAACTCATTCAGGTTGATTTCTTCTTACTCTCCCAAGGCTTTCAGCTTCTTTCATGATTTGAGTTCCACACTCATTCAATGAAGGGATCTCTATAAACCAAAGTCATTCATGGCCGCATCCATCATGTCCTGATCCATGCCAATGTATCTCATCGTAATGCTCCTGTCTGAGTGGTTAAGCAAGTTCTGAACCAAGGTGATATCCTTTTTCTTTTGGTACATGTGGTAGCCGAACGTCTTCCTAAGGGTATGGGTGCCGATATCAACGAGGCCAAACTCTTTGGCTGCTGCCTTCATAATCTTATAGGCCATGTCCCTTTTAATCGGTTTATTCTTACCGCCTTGCCTGGAGGGAAAGAGAACATCCTCCGGATTCATATTGGCGATGTACCTTTTTATCTCTCGCTTCAGTACCGGTGGAATCTTCATTATCTTTCGCTTCCCGGTCTTCATCTCTGTCATGACGAGATATTCGCCCATCACATCTTTGACTTTAAACTTCAGCATATCTTGGATACGCAAACCGGTATTAATGCCGAATACGAACAACATGTAATTCCGATGGGATTGTTGCATCAGGAAATCTTTGATCGCTTCAATCGTTTCTTGATCGCGGATCGGTTGGACGAAATTCATATCACCACCTCACAAATTCCCAAACGTTTGGGAAAATAGTTTCTTATGAACACTGGCCTAAGCAGGCCTCACGTTAATATAATCAAGATCATCAACACGATTGACATATTATAAAATGCCTGTCGGTACCTTTTACTCCAATAGTGCTTTAAGGCCGCATATCCATATCCTGTTGCGAATAAAATCAAGCCCACTCTTGTCAATAAGAACAGCCCATCAATCCATTTCATAGGTTGCTCCTTTCACTTAATCCTGAATTGGTTTTACAACAATGATTCCGTTCCCATTCGCTACTCCAGTCCGGCAAATACCTTTTGTAATTCAGCGCCCATCGCTTCCCCCATGGCTTTCCCGGCTTCTTCGACGTTGCTTCTGATTACAGATAGGTTTACCCTTACTTCATCCTCAAGGATGTCACAAGCGTCTAATGATACATTCACTTGGTAATCAGCCTCTTTGGTCTTGCACTTGGAAGCAACCATAGTGGATCCGCCTTGCTTGGCATTAATTAATTCCTTACGAGACACATACAACGAAATATTGACTCCGGTGGTATTCATATTAATTCCTCCCGTAAAAGTATAGAATGATATCAATTTAGATAACCAACTTATTCAGATGCTTTTTAAAACAACCAGTTTCCTTGCAAATGGTAAGACTGCTGCTCTTATTTTTCTTAACTCACTTTCAGGGACAATATCGAGAATGATGGCTTCAGCATTTTTTAAAAATAATGGAGTGCTTAAACGATCATACAAATCTCGATAATCCTTGTATGGGATTCCTGCCCTGCGATAGTTATCTTTATTTCCGCAAACACCAGCTACGATGATAGATGGATTTTCTTTTACGATCTTTTGAATGGCACTAGTTGCCCCTTCACACCGGTTGTAATAAACAACCTGGTACGAATATTCGTCACCCAATGCGGCCATAAGTCTCTGTTCGATGGACGGCGGAGGAGAAAGAAAGCTGGCGATTCTGGCTCTAGACAGTTTTTCCGCGTATTCTTTTGCAAGGGGAATTACCATCTCCGGCGCATCTACAGATAACGTCTTTCCCTTCGCCATTCCTCCGGCTCCAATACCACTCTTGTTCATTGGCTCATTCATAGTCCAACCCTCCTTTTTTGATTAACAGCGGCTCCGTGCTCTGGCCGTAATTGTCCGTAAATAATTCTGGCTCCGATACACCTTCACTGATGGGACCTGTTGAAAGAAATCTCTAAAAAGTTTTTTGCGGTGACGGGCGGGAATAACTTTCATGAGTGCTTTAAAGATGGGGTTTCGTCTTACAAGATCCATGACTTCCGAAAAAAACTCTTTTATCTTTTGTGCAAGCTTTCGGATGATTGTTCGAACTCTCTCAAGGAATAGCTCTGATTGATTGCTCATCTCGCACCATTTCCCTTCCTTCATTTTCTTTGCGTTGGCAAATGACTCGACCGCAGAACTGTTTTGTTCCCGTCCACTCTCCCCAGATGCAGCCTTTGCATAGATCTGGTTGCCTTCGTCTAAATGCAACTAATTTTACTGTTTTCATTTGCTCACCTTTTCGCTTCATCAATCAATTCAGAAGCGTTATCCTGTATGTATTGACTAACCTTTATATATCCTTCTGTATTAGCTTCCTCAGTGAATCCACGGAATCCAACTCTTGCAGGGTATACCCTCGTTATCTGTCCATTGTTATCGACATCAGCCACAATTGACCATCCGAGAGTGTGAAGTATCATATTAATCCACCACAGCAACCCTGATTTCCTGAATTCTTCCCAGGTCTTCTCATTAACCACAATGATCACCTCTTTCAATTAAAAAAGACCGCCCTCCTTTAAGAGAGCGGCAAAAGGTTATGAAGAAAACCGAAAACTATAAGCGATTAATCATTTATAGCTTTCATCTATAGGTGGCTTTCGTAAGACAAAAAAAGAGCCTATCCGATAAGGAATAGGCTTGATTGAAGATCCTCTGAAATTTTTCGTTGTGCTCGTTCAATGTATTCTTCAACTGTCCCTTTCGATATCCTCAAAAAGTCGGCGATTTCTTGAAATGAAAAACATTCACCGTGCGCCATCGTATAGCAATCACGTTCACGTTCAGATAGTCTCGATAAAGCATCTTCAATTTGAAACCTCTCCCAATCACTGAGATTGCTCGGTCCACCTGCCTTAGTGTTCCTTACATATGCCTGCATTCTTAACGGATCAACCAGCTTTTCACGTTGGTATGCTGCCCGGCGTTCGATTCCTCTTTTATTTCCTGGCCGTCGTCCAGTTTCGAGCCATTCAATGGCATATTCACAATCGCTAATCATTCCTGATATTACTTTCTTATCGTCAGAGTCTGCCCGTTTATGAGCTAGTCGATAAGCACGTTCTGCGATCTTCAACGACATTTTGTAATTCTGTACATTTGCAACACCTAGATCAATTGCCAATTCGATCCCTCCTTGACCTCTATTCATCTTCGTCGGCAGGTATCATAGTTCCGCAATCTTCACATTCGTAAATCCCTTGATTCCAGTGTTTAATGCATCCTCCACAAGCCGGACAGATACCTTGTTCTAATAGTTCGTTCATAAGGGCCTCCTATGCGGTTGCATGTTGACGATTATAATTAAGAAACTTGTTGTATTCCTTCTGGAACGCGAGCTCCACCGTACCAACGGGACCGTTCCGTTGTTTCGCGATAATAATCTCAATAATGTTCGGTTTTTCTGTTTCCTGGTTGTAATAGTCATCCCGGTACAGGAAAGATACGATATCTGCATCTTGTTCAATCGATCCTGATTCCCGAAGATCGGATAACATTGGCCGTTTGTCTGCTCGTTGTTCAACTGCTCGGCTTAGCTGGGACAATGCAATGACCGGCACATTTAGTTCTCGGGCGAGCTGCTTCAATTTCCGAGAGATTTCGGACACTTCTTGCTGGCGGTTTTCAGTGCGTCCGTTGCCTGAAATCAGTTGAAGGTAATCAATGACGATCATATCCAGTCCGAATTTCTCTTTGAGCCTCCGACATTTATTGATAATTTCCATTACTGTTAATGAAGAAGAGTCGTCCAAGAATAAATTCGAATTCCCCAAAGTTGCTACGGCCTGGGTAGCCTTTTCCCAATCCTCTGATCTCATATAGCCGGTTCTCATGCGATTGGCGTCTATATGCTGTTCGGAGCTCATCATTCGAAGGGCTAATTGTTCCGCTGACATTTCGAGACTGAAAAATGCAACGTTCTTGCGTGCTATGATCGCAGCGTACTGCGCGATGTTATTGGCGAAGGCTGTTTTCCCAACAGAAGGCCGTGCTGCTATGATAATGAGATCAGAGTTTTGGAAACCGGACGTCATTCGGTCCAAATCCGCATACCCGGACGGTATACCGGTTACTTCATTTCCTGAATTTGCGTACCGATATTCCAGTAAGTCAAAAGCTGACATTGCAACCTCACGTATTGTGCGAAATTCCTTCGGCTTCGCTGCCTTGTCCGATAACACGTTAGCTGCAGCTTGTACCGAAGCAACAGCCTGCTGACCTGTATCGGCTTCCCAAGCAGCAGCGAGTTGCTGTTGCAACTCAATAATTGTTCGGCGCTGTAAGTACCTATCCTTGATGGTATCGGCATAATTGCTAATCTCGGCGGTAGAGGTAGAAGGAACGGCCCGTGAGAGCTTGGACAGATAACTTACGCCTCCGACGTCCTCGATTTGCTTTTTCTCCTGAAGGCGACCGACCACATTCACGAGATCCATTCCCTTGCCTTCACCGTCAAGTTCCAACATGGATTCGTAGATCATACGATGCTCATCTGAGAAGAAGTGTTCCGGAAGGAGAAGGTCCGATATATGCATGAACGCCTGGGGATCAACCATAATCGCGCCTATTGTAGCCTGCTCGGAAACCATACTGTTTGGTAAAAGTGACTTATCCAAGTAATTCACGCACCCTTCTGCGTTGTTCTTCGGTTGGTGGAGTGACACCTTCGCGTAATTGGTTGTAGCTCTTGACGGTTTGTACACCGTTCTGGCGCATCGTTTCGTGGTAACGATCGGCCTCGGTTCGTTTGCTTGCCAATGCCCCAGGATGCGGTGGGTATTTATTGTCTGGGTCGCTCGCATACTCATGGAGGTTTCTGATAGCCGCCTTCAGGGAAACATTCTTCAACGTGGTTTGCCAGTTCTGCATTTTCTTTAGATCCCCGTTGAAGGAAGGATAATAATCCACGATGGTATCAAAAAGCTTACCGATCTCTTCAAGCGTCATGGACGGCAGCTCCTTTCGCTAAATCAGCAAAACTGTGAATCTTGGCTTTTCTGGTCGTTGTAGATGCCGGAGTTCTTTCGTTTCGTTTTCTCTGATCGAATTGACGGTCCAGTGCAACAGCTTGCTCCAATTTGATAGCACCGGAATGAAAATAATCGTCAAGGATACGGATTATCAGATTAAAGTTGTAACCCGTTGACGCCGCGCCAGCCCTTTCAATCGCCCGTATCACAACCGCCTCTTCCATACCGTCTTGGTCAATGTAACTTCCCAGCAGCTTGCTTTGGTGTGGATTACAGTCGAATCCGAAGACTCGGTTGTGTGCCGCATAATACGATTCGTATGAAGATGAAGAAGCAGAAGAAGAATTAAGATCTTTTAATAACGCTGAACCATTTACCGCACGGTTTACCTCATGGTTTACCTCATCTTTTACCGCACGGTTTACCGCATTATTTGAGGTAAAGGGGGTGATTTTATACCTTCCGGCTTTTTGCTTACCTTGTGACTTGTATTCAATTCGGCCCTTTTGCACCAAATAATTACGATGCTTGATCAAGGTGTTTTCTGTGACGCCTACTTTGGCCTGTAATAGGGGATTGGCTACTGTAAACCACTCTGGACAACCACTCTTATTTGCGATGGCCATTAAATGCATCCACAAAGTTTGTGTGGTTGGCTCCAATGGATTTATTTCGAGCCAATCGATGAAGGCGTGTAACTCAGCTGTATAATTCATGTCATTCACCCTGTTTCATGATTTCGTGGGGATAGAGCCTGATCGACTCGTCCCCCGATAGGGCGCTTGTCCGGTCGTATAATGGAATGTATCGATGCTTTTTGTCATCGGTCCCGGTGCCTGCGCTGGCCGAGTAGAGAAACGCTGACGGCTTCTCTCGACCACTTCCAAGGATCGGCATCCCGAAGCGCTCACATCGGGATTTTGAGATTAGAATCGCGAAAGGATACGGTGTATGAGTCCAACGTTTACTTTTCGGGATGTAGTAGGGCAACCCCGAGGCAATGACTTCTTCCTTCGAATACCGGCCTGCATCGTTAGGCATTGGCTTTCCCCTCCTGCTGGATGATGTCATATACTTCATTTGCTTTGACCTTGTATTTTTTGCTATACCATGCGGAAAACTGTAGATCCGAAAGATTGTTATAAATTTTACGAAGCTCTAAGATACTCTTCCGGATCTCATCTTGAGTCGTCATTCTTGGCATGCTGCTTCACCTTCTTTAACAACCAAGTCTGAAATGCCATACATCCAGCCGCTTATATGTTTGAATTGATAACGATCATGTTCATACTGAATATCTGCTAAAACTCCCTTTATTCCGGATGAGAGGATAGAAACTGAATCCCCGACCTTTAGCCAACGACCTTTAAGGGCTTGCTCGATCCGGTCCAGAATCCTCTCAACAGCTCCTTCGAATGGCGTATGGAGATACCCCAACTCATAAGCATTGCCGAGAACACTCCGAGTTTCTTCTAGTACAAATCGAAGTCTTCTGTTTTCTTCGCTCTTTTCTCTCCAGCTACGTTCTGAAGCAGCGAGTTCACCGGCTGTTGAATCAATGAAAGGTTCAATGATTGCTGATACATCGACCTTTTGAAGAAATTCGGCTGAGAAGCTTCCGCTGAACCCTTCCAGAAAAACAGTGTCGTAATCATGTCCCTTGGATCGGAAGGCGTCCGTTCTACATGTCCATATCCGTCCTGAATATTTAGGGAGACTTGCTTCCATGCAGGAATGCATAACGACAGCATCGCCTTTTTTCAGATTTGATCGAACCGAACTTTTACGGTATTCATCCTCTATTTCCTCAACCAACGAAGCAACAATTTCTGCCTCATGGTGCATATACTCAGCTTTCAAACTCTTCAATACCTGTTTCCCTTCATCAATTAGAAGCTTCCTCATCTCACATTTTCCCCTTTCGCCTTCTGGCGCAATTCTTCGGCCAGCTGCAGGAGCTCGCCTGGAGAGCAGTCCGAAGCGCGGATGATATTCCCTTGCTCATCACGCGCTATCCATACTTTTTCAAGCTTCCATTCAGCAGGTTTCATGAGGCTTCTCCCCCTAACATTCGCAATCCACAATGGTTTGGTCAGCCTCTTCAGGCATTTGGCATTTATAGGACGGGCTAAAAACCTCAATGTTCAGACCGTTTTCGCCAAATTCATAAAGACCTAAAACCCATTTCCCTTTATCCGACGTCAAAATTACGATCCTTTCAGCAATCACTTCTATAACCTCGCCTTTAAAATCAATTTGATCACCTTCGCTGTCGATTCCATAAACCCGAACGAATTGATGATGTAGTTCCGAGTTAAAAACCCAGCGTTTCACTGCAATATTCATTCAAGATTCTCCATTCTCAATAGGTTTTTTGAATGTTTCTGAGAATCATTGCTGCTTCTCTGTCATCGAGAATTCGCAACGAATCCGTATGATAAACAGACTGGACACACCGTGGATCGTATTCACATACTCGCCTGCCGTTTCGGTTGATCTTGTACGTAGTTGGTCGAGCGTCATACGCCCAAACCCAAGGGGAATCATTAGATACCTGAGCGATTACTAGTCGTTCCCCTATGCGATCTGGAAACAGTTTGGGCATTGTCTCATGACGAGGATCATTCTTGATGATCTCGCAGACTTGTCCACTCCTGAATTGTTCAAAAAAGAAGAACATTGTAGCATCACAGCTTTGCTTTCATGTCGTCACATAATGCGGCCAATCGCTCCGAGATTGCTTTCTTCTGTTCTTCGTTCTCCAGCAAGGCGACAGCCCCGATGAGTTCTTTAAAATCGCCAACCAATGCATCGAAGTGTAACTTCACTTTAATCGCCGCTGTATTGTTGTTCTTTCGGAGTTGTTCCTGGAGCTCGGCCACCTGCTGGGCAGCTTCCTCTTCGCGCTTGCGGGCTTGCTCAGCCATTTCTTTTTCGCGTTCCTTGACGGCTGCTTCGACCTTCGCGTTCAATTCTTCTTCCTTTGCCTTCATATCTGCCTCAAGTGCGGCTATACGCTGCTGTGATTCGGACAGAGCCTTCTCAGCCTTCCGCAGGTCAACCGCTTTGGCTTTACTCTCTGCTGTACCCTGTGCCGGTGCCTTTGCAGCTGCTTCCTGGGCCTTAATGAGATCATCTTGAAACTTCTTTCGAAGCTCCGTTTCATATTCATAATCCCGTTGCAACTCTTCACGTTGTTGTCTCTCTTCCTCAAGTGCCATTTGCTCGGCTTTGATCCGTTCGCGTTCCTCTTGGAGCAGGCGTTCAAGTTCTTGCTTCTCCTTAATCGCTGCCTGGAGCTCTCGGGCGGACATTTCAGCAGCGTTGTTTTCTTCCACGAAAGCCTCTCGTTCTTCAGTCTTTACGGAAAGCAAGGCCACCGCTTGGGAATAGCTCAAATTCGCAAGCGCTTGGGAATTTAACTCTTTGTATTCCGTCGCCACACGCATAAAGTTGTTGGCCGTAGACTGGCTATAATTAACGTTCTCATTCAACCAATTGGCCCAATCACCATGTTTAACAAGTGCCTTTGCTTCAATCAATTTCTCCCCGATTTCTATCGCGGAACGAATCGCATGTTGACGTGCTTTCTGATCAATGTCGCGGATTTCCGTTGCAATAACATCTGGAGTTCTATTGGCTAAGCTTGTTTCTTCCATATTCACGGTTGCTAATGCTGTTTCAGCAGGAGCAGATTTTGGGTCCTTTTCCTTTGTTTTGGCTGCTGTTTGTGATTTCTTTGTGGTTGTGCTTTTCTTTTCTGTGGTCATACTGCCGCCTCCGTCTCTTTGGCTCTATTTTGAGGTGTTCTTTTTCTTGCCTTAGCTAGCTTTTCAAGCTTGAACCTATCTATAAGTTCCAGCACGTCACCAGTAGGTAAGAAATTATCGTATCCATACGTCTGGACAACTCTGCCGTCTTTAACCTCCATGGTATAGAATGGAGTCTCCGGATCAGCTACCTTACGAATCATTAAGATATTCGTCTTACCGTCTGCATGATCCGACGCATAGTTCCCTACGCAATGACTAAGGGCTTTACCTTCATCAATTATTTCCTTTGCAGATTTAGCAGCTCGAACAATGAATCCGTTATATGAGAATTTCAATTTCTCAAGTATCTCTGATCGCTCTTTTATCTTCCGTTCAGCTTCTATAGATACTTTGATTTCAACTTGTTTGATTGTGTCTTGATGTGCTTTATGCAAATTGGAAGGAAAGACAATATTAGAGCGTTTAAGATCCAATCCAAGATTCTTACAATCTGAAATGTAATCTTTCCACATGGTCAGGACATCAGTGGACCTTCTGAATGACCTTGGATTCTTTTTAATTTGCTTGTCCATGTAAGCCACACACCGTCTGAAATTCTGGAATTTCAACATGGGCTTTAATTCCTCGAAACAGTCCCCAGCTCGCTTAACGAAGCTTTTAATCTCCTTCAGGGAAGGCCGATTGTTGTCTTTTCTGGTTATTTGGTAAAGCCGAAGAGTAAGAGCGTCAATATCATCGTGTTGTCTAATCTCGCGAAGATCCTGCTTGTTCAGCTTTAAAATTTGTTCAACCGATTTTCCCGACCATTTAATAGCTCCATAAGTTTTAGCGCCGTATAACTTGGCGTGTACAAAATACTTATAGCCCATTTTGGTTAGATACTCGATGCACGGATACTTAGAATAGAGACCAAAGAACTTGGTCATATCCTGTTCGTCGTATTCATCCCATGTACTATATTGAAAGGGAGTACCTTCAATCGCCTTCCGTATACTTTCGCGGGAATAGTAACAAGGCGTACCGTTTTTGTAGAGACTGTATTCGGAAGTAATGTTCTTATTTTCATACCAATTTTTTTGGTTGTAATAACCTGTATAGAACATCGAGCTTCTTCCCATTTGGAAAACATAACTGCATGAAGGTCGATATAATGTTTCGACCTTTTTGAAATCACCGCGATAATCTCTTTGTACGTAGAGCCCCATAGCCGTCATAATTGTTGGGTCTAAAATGGATTTTTGATAATAAACCACATATGCCTTATCCACCATGTATTTCCTTCCGACATGGCTCTTTTTCACGGTGCAGGTCGAATTACATTTAGGGCATACAGCTTTACTATTGTGTTTCAATGGAATTTCAGGCTTATGTCTTTGATTGAAATGTGTACAATAGGCGAACTGAATTCTTGCTGAAGTTTGAGTAAACAAATAACGACTCCTGAGCAAAACTTCATTCGTGACGTAATCCATAACGTCTTTACTGATCGGACCAAAATGAGCCTTGTGTTCATTGAATTCGCTCATACAATCCTCCTACAACAAATCGTCAATGGACGATACGTTTAACTCAGGTATCTCAACAGCCTGCTGTTCATTTTGAATTGGTATCCCAAAGTACTTCAGGGCAATATTAAAACCTTCCTCATCTGTCAGTACTCCATCATTTTTCATAGCTTCCGATCTCATCATGCCGATGCTGGCAGATATGGTTTTGCCTTCGGTAAGAATGAAAGCTGCATGTTCAGGATGTTTACGTACATAACTAATCAGGAAAGCCCCCACATGCTGAACGTATTTTTTATCATGCTTTTCTCCGACTTCCTTCTGAAGCTTTTGCAAGGCCTGCTGCAACACGTTGAACCCTCCTTTTAATGGATCGGGAGGGGATTGCCCTCCCGAATGTATAAGTATCAACTAACCGACGATGATAACCTGACCATCTGTAATCAACTGTTCCAACTCTTGATTGAAATACAGCTTGATTCGCTCGATTGCATCGAGCTTCCAAGCGCCGCCATCAGCTTCAAACAAGGCAGCTGAAGGTCCATCTTTCATCCGGAAGACAAAAGCACTTTCCGGCTGCTCGATCTCTACGAAAGTTCGGTACGGTTTCAGCCAAACAGGATTCGGCAGAACAACCGGTTCGACCGTAGCAATGCCAGCCTTGGCTGTCACCTGCTGACTGATGCCGTTATCACCGACGGTTACAACCTTCTCGTCAACCACGTTTCCAACAATCGCTAATACACGATGTTTGAAATCCGTGTCCACGAAGCATGATTGCAGTAAGATGTTAAAGTTCTCGACATCATGAAAACGGCCAAAGTTAATTTCCGGCAATAAGGCGCTAGCCTCAATCAAGGTATTCCGGCTGAGATCACGATTGAATTCCGTAACGACATTAACCTGAGTTGGTGAAATCACATGAACGATGACTGGCAACTTCTTGTCAAAGTCATTTCTCAAGTAATCCACAATGCCTTGCAGGTTGCGAACCTTCAAGGTATCCGTAAGAGCTTCGCTCACTCTTCGCAGTTCACTGTTGGTATAAATCTGATCGCCTATCTTTTCTGTGTTGATCGTCGCCAAGCTCAAAATCTTCTCGATAGCCTCTTTAATCATTGATAATTCCTCCATTATTCATTTTTCAAAGATCAACGGAATCTTCCGTTTACGACTTTTGCAGACGGTGTTTCTCCAACGCCATCCACGATCTCACCAGCGTCATTCATTGCCAGCTGGTCCCGATCTTGTCCGGTACTGAGCTCTTTGATTACTGCTTTGCCTTCTTTGTCGTAATCGAATATGAAGGCTGTTGGTACTCCTTTAGCTGGAGCAAGTGAGGATTTGACTTCAATGTCACTGGAAGCCATCTGCCGAGCTTCATTCGGCTTGATCTTGATGCTAATTGTCACCGTTCGGACTGCATCCGCCTTTGTGTTTGGATCGAGTATGTTTTCGGCGACCTTCTTCAACTCACGATTAATCCGTTCTTGCATGGCTCCACCAGCAAGCTTTGCGATATCCACGTTCATAGTTATCACCTCCTTCCACGGGATGGTGATTTAGGACGCTTGATGATCTCAATAACATCCGACTCAAAAATAGGCTTGGTTTTCCCATCATCCTTTTTTAAGCGCAAGAAGGTACTGGCGAGACCCCAAACATCCGTTACCTCACCTGTTTCTCCGCTG
This sequence comes from Paenibacillus sp. HGF5, assembly GCF_000204455.1. Lineage (NCBI taxonomy): Bacteria > Bacillati > Bacillota > Bacilli > Caryophanales > Paenibacillaceae > Paenibacillus > Paenibacillus sp. HGF5. The sequence continues at coordinate 44,170 of NZ_AEXS01000152.1, forward strand.
TTCGTCCGAACGATATCGCCCTTTAAAACGATCATTTCCCCTCCCCCCCTTACCTGGGCGAAAAAGATGTGTTACAATAGACCTGAATTATTTTGTAATGCCTGCGATTCCCCGGCTCCTAACCCGGGGGATCGCTTTTTTATGCCTATTTATACACGTGGAGGCCAGTTCCATTTCCCTGGTCCGTAGCCTTGATAGACGTTTTGATTGAAGAACATTCCAGTAGGATTCAACACACACAGATGAACAGTTGAAGCATTGACCACGCCTGTAATGATCGCTGCACGAGGCTCGCTTGTGTATTCTCCGCCCGGTGTGCCATAGCTGTAATAGTGGACAATTCGTCCGATACTAGGTTCCAAGCTATCACTCCTTTCCCTGTTTTTGATGCATCAGCCGCATCTGCCACCGCCGAAAGGAGAAAAGGATAGAAAACCTTGCGACGGTGGCAGACAGGGCCGAAGCTCTGTCCGTTAAATGCAGGCCATATTGGTTTGCATCCGATTTATCTCATTAACTACAACTGCCATTCCTTCCACTGGAAGCTCCCTCAAGAGCATAGAAGCGTTATTCCAAGCTGTGTACGCTTCATCTCGCTTCTGCCATAGTTCAGTAAATTCAGGTGAACCCACTTTGCCGTTTTGAAGCATTTCTTCAAGCTGATCCGTATTGGAGCGAAGCTCGACCGATGCTTTAACGTATGCTTGTCCGAGTTTCGAGGCGTCCGTCATACGATTTCCCCCTTGCTTTTCCGTCGGACAGCATTTAAAATTAACGATAGTTGTTTTAATAAATGTGATTTGAGTGATGTCCACCCTGGCCGGTGGGCATTTTTCGTTTCTTCTTGAGCAAACCAAATCATTTTGTTGAGATATACAACCCCGTCACAATACTTTTCCAGGCTGATCATTCTATCAGGATTCTTAACGATGACCCTCAGATTGTGTTCAGCTGCTTGTCCAGCTGCCTTCGCTTGCTCCACCAATATCTCTCGTTTCAATTTTTATCCCCCCTATGCAAATCGCATCTGAATAGCTTTGAATGCAATTTTTTTGTTGATTGGATCAAGGCGATCCATATCGGATAGATTGACTTTGTGACGTTCGTTATATAGGTGAAGCGCTAGTTTCAACATGAATTTTTCTGAAGGGCTCCACGGTGCGGATATTTTAATGAGTCCAGATGCATTAATAGACAGTTCATCGAAATCGATGTGCGATGTAATGTAACGAATAAGCGTTTTATTTTGAGAAAAAATATACAGTAAGCTTTTCCAATAGCGATCTTGCTTCAGTTCTTGTGGAATCATTTTTTACCTCCTTCTTAAACAACCTTGTAGTTTTGGCCAGTTTGTAAATAAATGATTAGTTCTTTACTTTTGTTTGCAAGCATCGGGAACTGTGTAGGATCGTCCCCGATGACATTTCCGTATCGATCAATAACTTGCTCAGATACAATGTGGAGCTTGCTCTTTTCTTTCACGGTTTGATGTCTCCTTTCTTATGAAGCTTTTCGTTTACGTTTTGCATTTCCTTTTGATGATCCGATAAAAACGGATTCCACGCCACAAAAAACCATGTCTTCAGGAACTGTGTACAACTTGACCAGAGACAAAAAAAGATCCCTTGGTATGGATGTCGAATCACTCTCGTATTTCGCTATAGTCTTAGGTGTTCGATCCACTAAGCGCGCCACTTCATCAAGCGTAAGGCCTCTATTGGTTCTAGCCGCACGAAGTGTAATTTGGTACATTTGATCAACTCCTTTCTGCGCGGTGTGATTTTATGGTAGTACGTTATTAACGGATTGTCAATACGTTTTTAACGTAAAAATTTACTTGAAAAATGTAATCAATTAGTTTATAACGGATATATAGTAAATTTAAATAGGAGGAATTATACCGTGGCAAGAAAGAAGTATACTGAGGTAGAAAGAGATCTAATAAAGGGTATTGCAAAAAATCTTCGGACAATTATTAAAAGAAAAGGATTAACTCAAAAAGAACTCGCTGAAGGTACCGATCTATCCACGAGTGTAATCTCTGACTATCTCAACGAAAAAACTCTTGCTACCCCAGGGAGCATCCAAAAAATAGCAGACTTCCTTAAGGTTAGTAAGTCTGAGATTGACCCCACATTCCAACCTAAGGTTAATATCACTAATAACAATCTAATACCGTTGATCGGGACAATTTGTGCCGGCGACGGTATTCTAGCTGAGCAAAATATTGAGGATTATGTGTTTTATCCCTTCCCAGGTAGAAAACAGCCGGACTATGCTTTGCGTGTTAAAGGTGACAGTATGATCAACGCAGGAATTGAGGACGGGGATATAGTCTACATGAAAAAAGCAAGTTGGGCTGATTATAATGGTCAAATCGTCGCTTCAGTTATTGATGATTCATCCGAGGGAATGTTGAAGCGCATAAAGTGGACTGAGGGATCCGCAACAATGCAGCTGATTCCTGAAAACGACAATTATGAAATTAGAGAGCTGCCTCCTAATGAGTTTTCAATATGTGGAATCTACATGGGTCACTTTAAGCCAGTAGAAGAATAGGAGGATGGGATGGCATCAAAAAAATAAAGAATAGTTTTGCTGTAAACGTAGGAGGGGCAACTGAGCCGATTTCTAGGGAGGATCTCGATGAGAGTATAAAAAAGGAGAGTTTAGAATGGTTGTGCTTGCATATATAAGAGTTAGTACTGATGAACAAGCGGAAAAAGGGAACTCCTTAACAGAGCAGAAAGAAAGAATTGAAGCATACTGCAAAGCAATGGGATGGGAAGAACCAATATTCTTTATTGAAGATGGTTATAGCGCAAAATCAACTAATCGCCCAGAATTGACGATTATGCTAGAGAAAGTTAAGGAATACCAGAACGGAAGAGTCATTACAACTAAATTGGATCGATTATCACGTAAATTGTTTGATATATTAAGCCTGAATAACTATTTTGTAAAGCATAAGTTCCATTACGTTTCGGCAACCGAGGGATTCGATACGTCAACTCCAGCTGGAATGCTTGTATTACAGATGCTTGGGATGGTAGCTGAATTTGAAAGAGAGCGTAACTCCGAACGCGTAAGAGAGAATATGCTTTCGATTGCTAGAAATAATACTAAAAAGATCATTACTCGTCCTTGTTTTGGCTATGATATTGTTGATGGGAAAATGGCTATGAATCTTGATGAAGCTTTGTGCATCAGACGTGCTGCCATGAAACTTTTAACCGGAACCCCAAGTCGAAGTGTTATCGGTGAATGGAATGCTCAAGGTATTACCACGAAAGAAGGCAATGAATGGCAGGATAAAACGTTTAGGGAGTTGTTTCAAAGAGAGACGCTAGTAGGGGATTTTGTCTATAACAAGACAACTCGGCAGGGAGACAAGGTGATTAAAAACGATCCTTCTCTATGGATTCGGGAAAAAAATACCCATGAGGCAATCCTTGACAGAGACACTTTTACAAAACTTCAGGAACTATTCCAAGGTCGAAAAAGTGTTGGGAAACATATGAGCAATGAAACCTACTTACTATCAGGACTCGTTTACTGTAGTCATTGTGGCTCTAAGATGAATGGAAAAATGAACCGCAGCTTTTCGAAGAGACTTAACCGAGAAAATATTCACTACCAGTATCTATGCGATGGTTATTTAAAAAAGGGGAAATGTTTTCATCATTATGTTCAACGGGACGCTATTGAAGAGTTAGTCATTTCACGGATCAAGGAAGTAGCTCAGGCAGCTCCTGGAACTCTCAAATTGGTCATCTCCAAACCGCAAGTCAAACAAGTTGATAAAGAGAGCATTGAAAATAAATTAGCCAAGTTGGATAAAAAGATGCAGAAACAGATAGACGCATACAATGACGATTTAATTACTGCAGAGGATTTAAAGGCCGCTACATTAAGAGTAACGAAGGAAAGGGATGCATTGAAAAAGATTCTTGAAAGTTCAGAGGAAGAACAAGCCTCTAGACAACAAGAGGAATTAAAAAGAAAAGCAAGGAGTGCCACAAAAGCGATTTTATCTGGAGATCGGATAACCGTTAAACAATCTATACGGCAACTTATCGAGAGAATCGAAATAAAGGACGGTAGCCAGGTATCAATAGTTTGGCTCGCTTAATTTCAACATCTCTCACAGTTATTTAGGCAAACCGACGATTCCAGCTTTTAAAGCCATTTATGTGACAACTCCTTATCAGGTTTACTCTTATTTATAAGTATACAAGGCTTGGGTTCCATTCGCCGAAGCCCCTATCACCAGCTAAACAATCTTATTAATTATAGCAGATACCCCATAGACTTCAACACGAATATACTGCCATCGCGAATTCCCGTTCTGCGGTGTTCTGCGCGCCGTTTCAGGCACGAATCAGCCGCTTGGTGGACTTCAGGGCCTCGATATTCCCCGCGCCGATGCCGAACATGGCCGTTCGCAGCTCCAGCTCTACCTGGGCAAGCCGCTGATCGAGCGCTTCAACCGAATCGACCGCCGAGCCCAGGAGTCCGCGGCCGAAGCCTGCCAGATCGGCGCCCAGAGCAAGCGCTTTGGCCGCATCGACGCCGCTTTGCAGCCCGCCGCTTCCGATCAGCGCACAGTCCGGCGCGGCTTCGCGCACCTCCGCGATGCAGTCCGCGGTAGGATTGCCCCACCCGGCAAAAGCCTCGGCCGCGGCGCGGCGAACCGGATCCGGGCTGCGGAATTTCTCGACCTGGCTCCACGAGGTGCCGCCCGCACCGGCCACATCGATGAACGCCGCCCCGACGTCCAGCAAAGTCCGCGCCGTTTCACCGTCGATTCCCCAGCCCACTTCTTTAATCCCGACCGGTATCGAAAGCGTGCGGCACAAATCCTCGATACGCCCCAGCAGACGGCCGAACCGGGTGTTCCCTTCCGGCTGAAACACCTCTTGCAGCCCGTTTAGATGGAGAACCAGCATATCCGCACCCGCGATATCCACCGCCCGCTGACAATCGTCAAGGCCAAAGCCATAGTTCAGCTGCACCGCTCCTAGGTTGGCGATCACCGGCACGCTCGGCGCGCTCTCGCGCACGCGGAATGTCGATGCAAGCTCCTCCTTCTCCACCGCAGCCCGCACGGAGCCGACACCAAGCGCCCAGCCGCGCCGTTCCGCCGCTTCCGCAAGACGCATATTGATCTCTCCGGTGGCCTTGCTTCCACCGGTCATGGAGCTGATCAAAAATGGCGTGCGTACGGAAAAATCAAGAAACGTCGTGTCCAGCTTAATCTCTCCAAAGTCGATCTCCGGCAGTGCGGCGTGACGAAAACGGTAACGTTCAAAGCCGGTGGTTACCCCCACGGAGCCCACTTCTTCGTCCAGACATAATCGAACATGCTCGATCTTCCGCTCGCCGGTGGGCACTTCCGGCATCAGTCTGCCCCCAAATCTTCCTGATCCTCCGCCTGAAACGGTTGCAGGTTTGCCCGCAGTCTGTTCATGTTCTGAGTTCATTCCGTGCCTCCTTATCCGATTCACTCATCCTTAATAAAGCCGTATCTAAAGCATATCATTGACGTCGCAGGTTGTCCCAGCTGCATGATATGTACATCCTTTGACAATTTTAATACCGATGTTCTCACGATCTCACGTATGTTCGAAACCCAGCAACCTTCCCAAATAGCATTCTGCCCCGGCTTCCCGGGATCATCCCCAAACGCGGTGCTTGCCGAATTGCAATAACTGGAGTGCGTCAGGGCAGCACTTTCATGTTAATTAACGTTATACGACCTACGAATAGAAAAGATAGGAGGATGGGTGATCTTGGACTTCCGCCATTTGTTCCTTAACCGCAATTCAACTAAACCACTTGTACCGGGTCCAGGCACGCAGCCCCTGCCAGAAAACCCTCATGCCAAAAGCTCACGAATGCGAAAAACAATATTCATGGGTCTTGTCCTTCTCATGCTATGGCTTATCGGCGTAATGATCTATCAGACTCATAAACCTCTTCCGAATGGAATCTCCTATGAAAGTCCAGTCTACCAGAGCGACGTGAGGATGTGGATCGACCTGACCTATCCCGGACCGGACGGCCAGCCTGTCCACGATCAAGAAATCGGACCGCGCATCGGCCAAATTATCGACGAATCGCGAAAATTCCTGGTGATCGATATGTTTCTGTTCAACGGATATGCCCATAAGGACCAAACATTCCCGAAAGTCAGCGAAGAGCTTGCCCGTCGCCTGGTTACCCATAAGAAGAACCATCCCGATATGGATATATTCTTTATCACCGACGAAGTGAATACCGGGTACGGCTCCTATACGCCGCCGGAGCTCGAGTCCATGAAGGCAGCAGGCATTCATGTGATTGTAACCGATGTCGACCGGCTGCGGGACTCCACGCCCGCTTATTCCGCCGTATGGCGCACGTTCATTCAGTGGTTCGGCCAGTCCGGCAAAGGCACGCTCCCCAATCTGATGGCAACCGAAGCACCCGATATCACCGTTCGCTCCTATCTGAAGCTGCTGAATGTGAAAGCCAATCACCGCAAAGTCGTGATCAGCGAGAACACCGCGCTGGTGACTTCGGCCAACATGCACGACGCCAGCGCCTTCCACTCGAACATCGCCTTCGAAACGAGCGGGGACATCATCGGCGATATGCTTGCGGCGGAGCAAGCCGCCGTTAACCTTACAAGCCCGATCAAGCTGCCGGAATACGAGCCCGGCTCCAAGCCGGCGGTGCAGCCTTCGGGTCAACCCAACGGCGTCGATGTTCGTTATTTGACGGAAGGAAAAATCTATAAATATGTGCTGGAGGGCATTGAGCAGTCGCAGCCCGGGGACACGCTTTGGATGGGGATGTTCTACCTGGCCGACAGTAAAGTCATGGAACGGCTTCTGCAAGCCTCGGACCGAGGCGTTGATATCCGTCTCATTCTGGATCCGAACCAGAACGCCTTCGGCCGGGACAAAATCGGCATCCCCAACCGTCCGGCTGCAGCCGAGCTCATCCAGAAATCCCAAGGAAAAATATCCATTCGCTGGTACAACACCGGCACCGAACAGTACCATACCAAGCTCATGTACATTGCCAAACCGACAGGCAAATCGATTATTACCGGCGGGTCGACCAATTTCACCCAGCGGAATCTGGACGATCTGAATTTGGAGAACAATCTGTGGATCGCTGCCCCTCAGAATCATCCGCTCACCCGGGATTTGGACCGTTACTTTCATCGGATATGGTTCAACGAAGATGCCCAGTTCAGTCTGGACGTCGAAGCTTACTTGGGAAAAACCACATGGATGAAGGACATCCTGTTTAAATTGCAAAAAAGCTTGGGTTTCACTACCTTTTAAAATTCTTACAAAGCTAGATGGAACGAACGGGCTTAGGGATATGGCCGGTCCCGGCTTCTTCCGCTGCGTTTACAACAGGGGGGACATCAGCCGGGCAGCGGATTCAAGCAGCCGTGTCATGATTCTCTTTTTGCGGGTATGATGGCGGTCGTACACGATGGCGGATTCCAGGTCATGCTCGAAATCGGATACCAGCTTGCTTACGCTGTCCGTGTGTACGAGCAATGCATTGACTTCAAAATTAAGATGGAAGCTCCGCATGTCCATATTGGCCGTGCCGATGGTGGCCACCTCGCCGTCGACGATCAGCAGCTTGGAGTGCATGAACCCTTTTTCGTATTCATAGACCCTTACCCCAACATCCAGCAGGGCCGGGAAATAGGAATGGGACGCGAGGAAGGGCAGCCACTTGTCCGGCTTTGACGGAAAAAGAATACGCACGTCAAGACCCGATAAGGCGGCAACCCTAAGCGCGGTAAGAATGTCCTCATCCGGTATAAAATAAGGCGTAGCCAGCCACACCGACTTACGAGCCGACACAATCATGGAGAAAAAAATGTTCTTGAGGGCTCTCCGTTCATTATCCGGACCGCTTGCGATAATCTGTACGGCGCCGCTGCGGTTCTCCAGCAAATCCGGGGAGTAATAGATCGGCTCGTTCGGCTGCTCCCCCGTCATGTACTGCCAATCCTGCAAAAATACAACCTGAAGCGTACGGACAGCTTCCCCCCGGACAAGCATATGGGTGTCGCGCCAGAAACCGAATGCTTTGCTGCGGCTTAAATACTCGTCACCCACATTCAAGCCGCCAACGAACCCGACGCTGCCGTCGATCACGACGATTTTGCGATGATTGCGGTAATTCACGCGGCTCGTGAAGAAGATCGTCTTGGGACTGCCGAACACGGCCACCTGCACGCCCGCATCCCGCATCTCCTGCAGGAAGGAAGGCGGAAGCTGCAGGCTGCCGACGGCGTCTACCATAAATCGCACGGCAATCCCTTGCCTCGCCTTCCGTATCAAAATTTCCTGGATCTGCGTTCCGATCGCATCCGGGCGGTAAATGTAATATTCCATATGAATATGGTGCGCCGCTTGCTCCAGCTCCGCAATCAATGCCGCAAAGGTCTCTTCCCCATCGGTCAGCACCTTCGTGTCGCTTGAGAACGATATCGGCGTGCGCGCAAGCCGGGTGGACAGCTGTAGCAGCTGCTGCACTTCCGGCTTGAAGCAGGAGACGTCTGGGGTGTTCTTGCGCAGGACCTCGCTGGTGTATACCAGGCCGTCCTTCCTCGCTTTTTTATCGTATTTTCTCCGTTTGAAATAGTTCTGTCCGAACAAAAAATAAAAAACGAGCCCGACGATGGGGACAAGCGCCAGCAGCAGGATCCAGGCCATTGTGCTGGAAGGATGGCGATTCTCCATAAAAATCATGAATCCGATGGATACGACGGTCAGCGTAGAGAATATCCCGATAACCGTGCCTGTCATCTTCCCGAAATAATGCATGCCAAAATAATAAAACGCGAACAATAGCGCGGTGATCAGTACAGCCTCTATTCCCTTTCTCATATCGGTTTACCCCTTGTTCTTCATCGTTTCTGTCTTTGTATGCACGATGCTGGTCACACCATATTCTACATGATCTCCCCCAGGAACTAAAGACTGTTCTCCTTGGGCCGGCAAGGGCTCAATGCACCAAAAAAAAGATTGACAATGCTGACGCCATTTGTTAGAAATATAACTAACGATCGTTAGTTAGGGGGAATTTTATGAGTGCCGCCGACATTAAACAGTCTGCTCTTGCCCACTTTGCCAAAAACGGTTACGAAGGGGCATCGCTAAAACATATCGCCGACGATTGCGGTATCAAGAAACCGTCGATATACGCCCATTTTTCGAGTAAGAAGGATTTGTTTCTGCAAGTGCTCCAGGACGTATTCCATCGTCAGGAGGAAATGATGGTAGCCTATTTCCTTGACCATTCCGATTGGCCCCTGGAGCAGCAGCTGCACGGATTTCTTGAGAATCGTCTCCAAGCTTACCAAATGGATGACGAGGTCCAGTTCTTCATGCGGATGGCCTTCTTCCCGCCTAGCACGCTGTATGACGAAGTGATGGCGATGGTGTATCCGCTGCTGGATCAACAGGAGCAGAACCTGTCGAAGCTGCTTGCCGCGGGCTGCCCGGAGCAGGGTCGCATCATCCGTCATCCGCGCAATGCGGCGATAGCCTTTATGACCTTGGTGGACGGAATCCATCTGGAAACCGTATACGGCGGGGAAGAGCGGGCCTTGAGACGCCTTGCAGCTGCTTGGCCTGTGTATTGGTTAGGGGTAACGAAGCAAAGATATAACCACAAGAGTTAAATCCTGATGGAATGACGCATCATAAGCAGGAAGTTAAAGTGGAAAGAATTTGTAATGTAAGGTTACCGTTCTTTTCATAAAAGGAGTGACAAACATAATGAATCGCAACTGGGGTTATGTGCTGCTGGCTGGATTGGTTGAAATCATATGGGTGATGGGGTTGAAGCATTCCGCCAACATCTGGGAATGGCTTGGAACCTTGGCCGCCATCGCAGCGAGCTTCTATCTTATTATCGAGGCGGCCAAACGGCTTCCGGTCGGAACCGTATATGCCGTCTTTACGGGAATCGGTACCGCCGGGACGGTCGCGTCCGAGATGCTGTTCTTCGGAGAGCCGTTCAAACTGGTCAAGGTGCTTCTGATCTGCGTGCTGCTTGCCGGCGTCATCGGCCTTAAGCTTGTTACGGCTGATCACGCCGAACCGGAGGTGAATAAATAATGGCTTGGATTGCGCTTATATTTGCCGGATTATTCGAAATCGGCGGCGTCATCGGCATCAAAGGCGTGTCGGATCGCAAAGGCTGGCGTTATGTACTGATTTTGGCCTTATCCTTCGCCGCCAGCTTCTCCCTCCTCTCCTACGCCATGACCGAGCTGCCCATGGGGACCGCTTATGCGATCTGGACGGGTATCGGAACGGCCGGCGGGGCCTTGACCGGCATGTTTCTGTTCGGGGAGCCCAAGGAATGGCGGAGAGTGCTGTTTATCGCCATGATCCTGTGTTCGGCCGTGGGCCTGAAATTGATCAGCTAATTTTTTTTTAAGAAAAATCGCAAGTTTTCAGAACCTAATGAAAAGGACGACCGTAGTAAAGTTGAAACGGTCGTTCTTTTTCATATATAATATTTCTTGACCTCATGGTCAATCCAAGAACCGATAAGTTCTCAAGCGAGGTGAGCTATTGATTGGCTGATAAAACGGCAGAAAAACGACAGCAAATTCTCATCACTGCGATGCAGCTGTTTTCCGCGAAGGGCTCTTCGGTTACCTCCATGCAGGAAATCGCCGAAGTATGCGGGATGTCGAAAGGCAGCCTCTATCTTCATTTCAAGTCCAAAGAGGAACTGGAAAAGAGCATTTACGAGCATATCGCAGGCCGGATTAAAGACGAGATTCTCCGGGTCGACCACGATCCGCTGCTTGCGCCAAAGGAACAGCTGCGTAAGCAGACGGAAGTGTTACTGATCCATTTTCTGGAGATCCGGGAATTTCTCCTGAAGCAGTTCCATGATCAGATGCCGGGAAAACCGCCTTTTGACAAGGAAAATATGCGGCAGGAGATGCTCGCTGCATTGCAGTGGTTTAACAATAAGCTTAAAACCATTTATGGACCGGACGTAGAGCCTTATACGATGGAGATTGGCATGTTCTTGGCCAGCATGCTGGGTTCGTATATCCGCTTTCTGTTCATGCCGGGATTTCATTTGAATGTGGGGATCACGGCAGATCACCAGATCCAGCTGCTCGATGATATCGTCGCCAGCATTCTTCGCAGACGGCCGGAGCCGCTGATCCCGATGGAGGCGATTGGCCAACTGGGACAATTATGCCAGACGGACGTTCGCAAACAGCGCCATCCGCTGATCGTCATTAAGGCAATGAAAAGCGAGCTGAAGAAGAGTCAGGCCGAGCCGGAGGATCGGGAGGATGCAATGGAGTCCCTCAATATTATGGAGAAAGAGCTGCTTGGCCTCCAGCCCAGCCGGGCCGTTCTGAAAGGAATGCTTGCTAACTTGGAGGGGATCGAGGAAATCGAAGCATTGTATACCGAGCTCAAAGGCACCATTTCGACTGTGCTTGAAAGCTATCTTACGCCCGGCGGCATGATGCAGGGGAATTCGTTCAAATTAGAGACATAGAGTTTGGAGAGGAGAGAGAATCGCCTAATGAAAGGAATTATCAATTTCTCGCTGCGCAACAAGTTTGCGATCTGGCTGCTGACCATCATCGTCAGCTTCGGTGGATTGTACGGCGGACTGACGATGAAGCAAGAAACCATTCCGGATATTAACGTTCCGTTCTTGAGTGTCACCGCCATTTATCCTGGTGCATCTCCCGAAGGCGTTGTGGAGGATGTAACCAAACCGCTCGAGACGAGACTCCGCAATATCGACGGCGTCAAAACCGTAACCTCCACTTCCATGGAGAATGCAGCGAATGTCATGGTTGAGTTTGATTATGGTAGTGATCTGGACAACGCTACGGCGGCTGTTCGCGAAGCCATCAACGAGGTAAAGCTGCCTGACGACGCCCAGAAACCTACCATATCCAAATTCAGCATGAGCTCCATGCCGGTTGTCTCGTTAAGCATTGCTAACAAGGACAACATGGAATTGGATGAATTGACTCGCATCACCGAGAATGACATCGTTCCCGAGCTGGAGGATTTGGACGGGGTTGCTTCCATCCAGGTAGCTGGTCAATTCGTGAATGAGGTACAACTTAAGTTTAACCAGGACAAAATGAGCGAGCTTGGCCTGACCGAGGATACCGTCAAAGGTATCGTGCAAGGTTCGGCGCTGTACGCTCCGCTCGGCATGTTCGAGATGGAAAAGTCCCAAAAAGCCGTTGCCGTTGATGGCGGCATCATCGGCATCGACGATCTGAAGAATATCGCCATTCCGGTCATTCCAGGTGGCGGCGGGGCGGATGCGTCTGCCGGCGCCGGTGCTCCGAATGCCGGTGCAGGCCAGCAGCAACAGCCGCCTGGCGATGCTGCAGGGGCCGGTGCTGGTGGACAAAATGGCGCTCCTGGTATGCCAACCGGCATTCCAACCGTCAAACTGAGCGAGATTGCCAACATTGAAGTGATCGGCTCCTCGGAATCCATCTCCCGTACCAACGGGAAGGAATCGATCGGTATTCAAATCGTAAAAGCAAACGATGCCAACACGGTTGACGTCGTAAACCAGGTCAAAGACAAGGCCGAAGAATTGAGAGGCCTGTATCCTGGCATGGATCTGACGATCATGCTGGACCAAGGCAAGCCGATTGAGGACTCAGTCCATACGATGCTTTCCAAGGCATTATTCGGTGCGTTGTTCGCCGTTCTGATCATTATGGTCTTCCTGCGCAACATCCGTTCGACGATTATTTCGATCATTTCGATCCCGCTGTCCTTGCTGATTGCGGTTCTGTGCCTGAAGCAAATGGATATCACCCTGAACATGATGTCGCTCGGCGCCATGACCGTTGCCATCGGCCGGGTTGTCGATGACTCCATCGTGGTTATCGAGAATATTTACCGGCGCATGTCCCTTTCGACCGAGAAATTGAAGGGCCGAGAGCTCATCAGCGCCGCTACGCGCGAAATGTTTGTGCCGATCATGTCCTCCACCATCGTGACCATCGCGGTATTCCTGCCGCTTACATTGGTCAGCGGCATGGTAGGAGAGCTGTTCATGCCGTTTGCATTGACGATGGTCTTTGCCCTGCTTGCTTCCCTGGTCGTGGCGATTACGCTCGTACCTGCCATGGCGCACAGCCTGTTCCGCAAAGGCTTGAAGAACACACATGATCATGAAGAGAAGCCGGGTGCCATGGCCCGCGGCTATCGCTCCATTTTGAAGTGGACCTTGAATCACAAAGCGATTACCTTCCTGGCAGCCATCGTGCTGCTCGTTGGAAGCTTGTTCTTGACCAAGTACCTGGGCGTAAGCTTTATTCCGGAACAGGAAGACAAATACGCGATGGTCACCTATTCACCTGAGCCTGGCGTAATGCTGGGGGATGTTGAGGATCGAGCCTTAAAAGCCGAGAAGCTGATCCTGGATCAACCAGGCGTGCAATCGATGCAATACTCCATCGGCGGAAGCAATCCGCTGGGCATGGGCTCCGCCAATTCAGGATTGTTCTACGTTATGTATGATCCGGACACGAAAAACTTCGAAGATGTCAAAAAGACGCTCATCGAAGATCTTGCCAAGGAAGTGCCGGACGGCACTTGGTCCAATATGGACATGGCAGCCGGCGGCTTTGGCGGCAGCCAGCTGACGGTGAACGTCTTCGGCGACTCGCTGGAGCAGATCAAGCCGGTGGCCGATCAAATCGCAGAGCTTGCGAACAAGGATACCGCGACGTTTGAAAATGCGGAAACCAGCTTGTCCGAAGCGTTTGAGCAGTACACGCTGGTAGCCGATCAAGAGAAGCTCAGCTCACTGGGCCTGACGGCCGGACAGTTGGCCATGAAGCTGGCCCCGGTACGGGAACGTCCGGTCTTGACCGAAGTCAAGATCGAAGACAAAACCTACAATGTTTACATTGAAGCGGACAGCAAAACCTATAAGAGCATTAAGGAAATCGAGAACGAAACCGTGACCTCTCCGCTTGGCATCGAAGTACCGATCAAGGATGTGGCCAAGGTGGAAAAAGGAACCACTCCGGATTCCATTACGCGCATCGACGGTAAAATGGTTGTGAGTGTCACAGCCGACATCCTGTCCAGCGACGTAGGCTCGGCTTCGACCAACCTGGAGGCCGAAGTGAACAAGCTTGAGCTTCCAGACGGCGTGTCCGTCCAATTCGGAGGCGTTACCGAGCAAATTAACGAAACCTTCGGACAGCTCGGGCTCGCCATGCTGGCGGCCATCGCTATCGTATACTTTGTACTCGTGGTTACGTTTGGCGGGGGACTCGCTCCATTCGCCATCCTGTTCTCGCTGCCGTTCATTGTCATCGGCGCTATCATAGGCCTGCTCGTCACGGGCGAAACACTGAACGTGTCTGCACTGATGGGCGTGCTCATGCTGATCGGTATCGTTGTGACGAACGCGATCGTGTTGATCGACCGCGTGATCCATATGGAACGCGAAGGAATGAGCACTCGCGAAGCACTGCTCGAAGCCGGCGCTACCCGACTTCGTCCGATTCTGATGACGGCACTGGCAACCATCGGCGCGCTCCTGCCTCTCGTATTCGGCTGGGAGAGCAGCGCAGGCATTATCTCGAAAGGACTCGGCATCACGGTTATCGGCGGCTTGATCAGTTCCACGCTGCTGACGCTCGTGGTTGTACCGATCGTATACGAGTTCCTGATGAAGTTCAGCAAAAAAAGAATCGAGGATTAATTAGAACACCAAACGCCCCGGCCTTCCTAATACAAGGAGGCCGGGGCGTTGTTTGTGTTTGGTGATGATGATATGATTCTGGCGCTAATGCACCAGCATGGCTTCCTTGGAATGCTTCCAGGTCTTCAGCATGTTCAGATCCTGCGCGAGGAATTCCTCCAACAGGCTGAATAACGACCGGTATAGCGGGCTTTGCGTGGACCCCTTCAGATCCTTGCAGAGGGATGGCACCCATGACAACAGATGCTCCTCCAGAAATTTCTCTTGTACCTCCATTAATTGCAACATGCTATCTTCACAATACGTATTGTTCAGCATACGGTCATGAAGCAGCGTCATAAATTCCAGTTCAATGGCTATATGATCGTCCGCTTCGCCATGCAGTTTATTAAAGGCAACACCGGCGGATGCATAACACTCGGCCAAATCCTGAGCGCATCCATCCTTCGTATAATGGGATTCCGCGGCCTGGCGAGGTTTGGACTGCTGAAGCAGCCGACGGTATTCCGCCCCCTCATATTCGCAAATCCGAACCAATTCCTCAGGCGAGCGTCCGCATAAATATTTCATCAGGTCCGTACCGGCCTTCGAACACTCCGCAGCCTTGCTAATTCCGCTCCCGCGGCTCCATTCCGCAATCATAGACAAGCTGGGCCAATTGCCCAAAAAATCAATCAGCAGCTCGTAGACCGTCCCCCGGTTTTCAAGCCACCTGTGACAGACGTCAGGCACCTCCAAAGTTTGAACAGGTGATATCGCCATATCGAACCTCCTATTGGTAACCTTTCTTGTTGGATGTGATATCCTTGACAGTATATCTTAGATGAACGTCTAATGAAAGCAGTTTGAAATGATTTCCGAAAATTTCGGAAAAATCAGGAAAATTTCGGAAATCTAGAATGTCACTACTCGCTTTCAAGGGGAGAAAGCTTTGGTCCACAGGTTCAATATACAGGATTTAGAAAGCGTTTTCTGTGATACTTCTCACAAATCCTTGAACTTATCCGTGCGGCTTGTCCGGCTGACATGACCCTTACAACGCATTGACTCCTGTTCGGGGAATGGCTACAATGTGACCATGCACGCTAGTAAAAGGGGGATTTCCATGATCGAACCGCTTAAAGATTCCTTCGGTCGTGTCCATGATTATATTCGAATCTCGGTGACGGATCGGTGCAATCTTCGTTGTGTATATTGTATGCCGGAAGAAGGGATGGAATTCCAACCTCACGATCAGATAATGAGCTATGAAGAGATCGCCGCGATCATGCGCGTTCTGGCCCCCATGGGCGTCTCCAAAGTACGCCTTACCGGCGGCGAGCCGCTTGTGCGCAAGGATCTGGAAACCTTGGTCCATAAGATTGCTTCCATTGAAGGAGTTCAAGATATATCCCTCACCACCAACGGGATCATGCTCCCATCCAAGGCCCGCCTGCTGAAGGAAGCGGGACTCACCCGCATCAACATCAGCCTGGATTCGCTCCAGGAAGAGCGTTACGCTCGCATCACGCGCGGCGGCCGGGTGCATAAAGTGCTGGAAGGCATTGAAGCCGCTTATGAAGCCGGCCTGAATCCGATCAAGCTGAACATGGTGTTAATGAAGGGCTTCAATGAGGACGAGATTCGCGACTTTATCGCCCTGACGCTTGATCGTCCCCTTCATGTCCGCTTTATTGAATACATGCCGATCGGCCAAGCATCCGATACCTGGCGGGATTCGTACCTGCCGCTGACCCGGGTATCCGAAGTGTGCCAAGAGGCCGGCTGGGCCATTCAAGAAGAGCAGGGCCCTTCCGGCAACGGTCCTTCGCGCAATATGAAGGTGGTTGGAGCAACGGGAACGTTCGGTTTGATCCATCCGGTCAGCGATCATTTCTGCGATTCCTGCAACCGGCTCAGGCTGACGGCCGACGGCCATATCAAGGCCTGCCTGTATTGGTCGGACGAATTTAACGTGCGCCGCGTCATCGATGACCCTTCGGCGGTGGCGAACCTGTTCCGCAAAGCGCTCGGCGCCAAGCCGCTGAATCATGAAATGGCGCTCGCGCTGGAGAAAAAGGCCCAAAGCCATACTCCTACAGTCCGGCGCATGTCGCAGATCGGCGGATGAGCTTCTGCTCCGCGCATGAGAGCAGAAGCAGCATAACCAAAGCAAACTGCCTTTTATATACTAGAAAGCCCCGCCAAGTATTCGAATGGCGGGGCTATTTTTATAGTATGCGTGCAGGGGATCGATCATTCTTCCGTATTCAGCAGACCGCCTGCGGCCTCGTAATCCACGGGCGTATTCATGTTAAATAAGATTCGGCGCGGATCAAGGCTAGTCACCTCCGCTAATTCCTCCTCATTCGCAAAGACGGCATTCAGCTCCTGCACCCACTCCACCATGCGGAGCTGCCCCCGGATCAGCCTGCGCTCAAGGCTTTCCGCGACCTCTCTGCGATACGCTGCCAGCAGCGGATGCATCCTACCTTCCACGACCGGGATTATAGCATCGGCCGTGTCCTGCATATTCGCCAGATCCAGCAGTCCCTGAAGAAACCGCTCGTGGATGTAAGGCATATCGCAAGCTGCGACCAGATTCCATGTGCTCCGGGAAGACCTCAGGGCGGCGTGGAGGCCCGCCATCGGACCTTGTCCGACATAAAGATCGGGGACGCATTCCAAGCCGAGGAATTGATAAGGTCCCGGGTCATTGGTAGACAGGATCACCCGTCCGCTGACTTTGTCCAGCGCGTGGACCGTCCGTTCAATCAGACTCATCCCCTCCATGGGCAGCAGCGCCTTGTTTCTCCCCATTCTCCGGGAGGCTCCTCCAGCAAGGGCGATGCCCGTCACTTGACCCGATGGCAGACGAACATCTTGGGATTGAATGCTCATATGCTCCACCAGCCTTTCTTCAAGTTATAAAAAATCGGATTCAGTTTATAGGTTAATATCCAGAATAATGGAAAATCATTTAAAAGATGGTTTGTATCCCTTTTCAATGCGTGATACATTGAAAGGAAAGCGGTTTTTTTCTTATACCGCGATTATGGATTGTATTCGGTTTGAAAGGAATGACCTACTTGCGGAATATGGACAATGCTCAACCTTCGCTGACATCGCTCAAGCTGTTCAACTTCTTCATTTACGGAACCATGGTCATCTTCACCGGTTTCTTCCAGTTGTATTTGCAAGATATCGGCATGAGCAAAATCGAAATCGGCAGCCTGATGGCGATTGCGCCATTTGTGTCCATCTTCGCCAATCCGTTTTGGGGATTCTGGAGTGACCGGGCGGCCAACATCAAACGCGTGCTGCTGATCATGATGACCGGTACGCTGCTGCTGGTTCAGCTTGTTTTTCAGGCGAATACCTATGCAATGATATACATGACGATGATTTTCTTTTATTTTTTCCAGACGCCGATGTTCTCGCAGACGAATTCGCTGATTCTGACCTATATTGATGGAACCCAGCAAAAGTTCGGCTCGTTCCGGCTGTGGGGCTCGCTCGGATGGGCGCTGACGGCCATCGCTGCCGGGCCTGTCATCGACCGGCTCGGGTCGGGACGCATCGCCATCGTGTTCTCGATCATGCTGCTGGTGGCGGCCGTGTTCATGTTTACGCTGCCCTCCATTCAGAAAACGGCGGCCTCGGCATCGGTCAGCCTCAGGGGACTCAGCAGGCTGTTCCTGAACTCCTATTTTGTCTGGTTCATCCTGTTAGGCATCATGGTATCCATCCCGAACACGGCGAATAATACTTTTATGTCCCTGTACATTCTGGAGCTTGGCGGGTCCAAGCAGACGGTCGGCCTCGCCATCTTCTTCTCATCGATATTCGAAGTGCTGATCTTCATTCTGTTTGACCGCTTCCTGAAGCGGAAAATCAACGTCCTGGTCGGCTGCCTGACGATTGTCAGCCTGCTCTTCGCGCTCCGCTGGCTGCTTATGGCCGAAGCCAACAGCCCGCTGGAGGTCGCCTTCATCCAGCTGCTGCACTGCGTTACCTTCGGCGGCTACTTCTATGTCGGCGTTCAGCTGACGATGCTGTTTGTTCCGACGCCGTACCGCGCCTCCGGCCAAGCGATCTATACCTTAAGCTGGAGCGGCATATCCGGTGTCATCGGCGGCCTTGCCGGCGGCTGGATGTTCCAGAACTTCGGGGCGCAGGCCATGTACCGGACCGGTACGATGCTCGCCATCGTGGGTGCCATCGGCTTTGGCTGGATGTGGTACAACCTCCGCAAGCACGGATACCAGCCGCTGCACCCGGACGACCCCGAAGACGACGAGATCGAGGAGTACGCTGCGAGTTAGCGCGCAGTTAGCTCCCGTACGATTTCAATTACAAGATGATATCACCGTAAATATAACAAGACTCGAATGAATCCTGGAACGGAATCTTCGAGTCTTGTTTACGTTTAGGGGCCAGGTCGACCTGATCACCGTCTACCCGTGCCCTTTCTTATTCTCTGTCTTGTTCAGTTCTTCGGAAGCTGGAACGAGCTCTTCAGGGAAACCACGCGGTTAAATACCGGACGTCCTGGCTGCGAATACTTCGAGTCGACGTTGAAATATCCGTGGCGGAAGAACTGGAACTTGTCCTGCGGCGCAACATCCTTCATATTCGGCTCCACGAAGCCTTGCACGATTTGCAGCGAATTCGGATTGATGTCGTCCAAGAAGGACTTCTCGGCAGCAGCCTCCTCCGCTTCGCCTGCAACCTCGGGTACCAATTCCGCTTCTTCGTCTTCGTCCTTGAACAGCGGCTCGAACAGACGGAATTCGGCAGGCACGGCCTGCGTAGCCTCCACCCAGTGAATCGTCCCTTTCACCTTGCGTCCGGTAAAGCCGCTGCCGCTCTTCGTCTCCGGATCGTACGTGCAGTGAATCTCGACGACCTTGCCGTTCTCGTCTTTGATCACGTCAGTGCACTTGATGAAATATGCATGCTTCAACCGGACCTCATTGCCCGGGAACAAGCGGAAATATTTGCTCGGCGGATCTTCCATGAAATCCTCTTGCTCGATGTAAATCTCGCGCGAGAACGGAATCTGGCGGATTCCCATCTCCGGGTTCTCCGTGTTGTTCTCGGCGTCCAGCCATTCGACCTGACCTTCAGGATAGTTCGTAATGACCACTTTCAACGGGTCCAGCACGGCCATCGTGCGAGGCGCCTTCAGCTTCAGGTCTTCACGGATAAAGTGCTCCATCACTTGGCGGTCGACCGTGCCGTAAGCCTTCGAGATTCCCGTCTCGAACACGAAATTGCGAATGGCTTCCGGCGTATAGCCCAGACGGCGAAGTCCGGAGATCGTCGGCATGCGCGGATCGTCCCAGCCGTCTACGATGTTCTCATCCACAAGCTGCTTCAGCTTGCGTTTGCTGGTGACCGTCTGCGCCACGTTCAGACGCCCGAATTCGTACTGACGCGGCGTGCTGTCCATCTCGCATTCCGCCACGACCCAGTCATAGAACGGGCGCTGATCTTCAAACTCCAGGGAGCACAGGGAATGCGTAACCCCTTCAATGGCATCCTCCAGCGGATGGGCAAAAGCATACATCGGATAGATGCACCACTTGTCGCCTGTATTGTGATGATGCGCGTGGGAGATCCGGTAGATGACCGGATCCCTCAGATTGATATTCGGGGAAGCCATATCGATCTTGGCGCGCAGCACGCGTTCACCGTTGGCGAATTCCCCTTTGCGCATCCGCTCGAACAGATCCAGGTTCTCTTCCACGCTGCGGTCCCGGTATGGACTGTTCTGTCCAGGTTCGGTCAAGGTTCCGCGCGTTTCGCGGATTTGGTCAGCGGACTGGTCGTCCACGTAAGCCTTCCCTTTCTTAATCAGCAGCACCGCGCGGTTGTACATCTCTTCAAAATAATCGGACGCGAACCGCAGCTCTTCCCAATCGAAGCCAAGCCACTTCACGTCTTCCTTGATGGAGTTCACGTACTCGATGTCTTCCTTCACTGGGTTCGTGTCATCAAACCGCAAGTGTGTCCGTCCGCCGAATTCATCGGCCAGCGTAAAATTGATCCAAATGGCCTTGGCATGTCCAATATGCAGGTAACCGTTCGGCTCCGGCGGGAAACGGGTAACGATCTCCTTGACTTTACCGGTCTTCAGGTCTTCGGTAATAACATTCTTTATGAAATTGGAGGGGGTGCCCCGATGGTTCTCCACGTTGATCAACCTTTCGTCCTGTAATTTCTGTCTATCTCCTGTATAAACGTGTTTCTCTTAAATATACCTGTAATGAGGCGATTGTTCAAGGAATTCGGCACTCCCGCGCAGTTAGCCAGCGACTTGGGACAGGGGGGCCGGGAGGCAATAACTACAAGTCCTCAACCTGCTTGCAGAGGTTCCTCCCTTAGCCGGATATAGCGGCAAAAATCATTTTGACGGGGGCTTTTTAATAGGGTAGCATGGAGAGAAAAACAGTGTTTGAAGGAGGCCGGCCATCATCTTATGAAGCCCAGCAAATTCCCAAAAGAACAGCGCGAACAGCTGATTGAATTGGTGCAGGAATACTTTGAAACGGAACGCGGCGAAACCCTCGGAAATCTGGCCGCAGAGAGTGTTCTTGATTTTTTCGTGGAGACCTTGGGGCCTCATCTATACAACCAAGCGCTCAGCGATTGCAGAACGGTTGTCAGCCAGCGCATGATTTCCCTGGAAGAAGATATTTACGCATTGGAGCAAAAAGTGAAGCGAACTCGTTAGAGGTACATATACTTAATACTTCGCGATGGAGAACAAAGGAGATACCGTATGTTTGGATACACATTGGACGATCATGTTGAATTGCGCCCGCTTGCCATCGAACATGCACGGGCGATGTTCGAGATTACCGACCGGTCGCGCGACCGTCTCCGCAAGTGGCTTCCGTGGGTGGATGCCGTCACCGAGGTTAACGATACCCTCAACTATATCAAGGGTGCCATGAAGCAAGCAGCCGACAATGGCGGCTTCTCGGCAGGCATCTGGGTGCGCGAGGAGCTGGCGGGCACGATCTCGTTTCACGAGATCGATTGGAACAACCGCTCGGTCGGCATCGGCTACTGGCTGGATCAGCATTTTACGGGGCAAGGCCTGATGACAAGCGCATGCCGCGCGTTCACGGATCACGCGCTGATGCGCATGGGCCTGAACCGGGTGGAGATTCGATGCGCAACGGCTAACCATCGGAGCCGGGCGATTCCGGAACGTCTGGGCTTTGTCCTTGAGGGAGTCATACGGGAAGCTGAGAAGCTGCCCCAAGGCTATGTCAACCATGCGGTCTACGGCATGATTCAGAGCGAATGGAAGCGGATGAGGTAGCGCATACGGTTCCATTCGCCGGTACTGGCAATTTCTATCATCCCAATAAAAACGGCTTGTATCCTACGATAAGGACGCAAGCCGTTTTGGTTGTCCGTATGTGTTCTAGAACGCGGGCTGACCTTAGCTTAGAGCTTGGCAAGAATCCGCGTGACTTCAATCCTGACGGCTTCGAAGGGTCGCCAGCCATGTCCCGAATTGCGACTTCAAGCTTGAGGCGAGTTCGTCGATCTCCAGCATGCGCATAAGCCCTTGTTCATCCTTTCGCCCGTCCTTCATCATGCGAAGCACTTCCAGCACCGCGATGCCGGAAGCATGGGAATCAAGCCGGGTAACGGGGGAGTCTGCGCTGACCTTTCCTTCTTCGAGCACACGGAAATAAAAACCGCTGTAACCCGTGTTCAGCACCCTTGCCGGCATGTCTTTGACGCCATGCTTTTGCGACAGCTTAAAGCAGGGATATCGGGGCTGGCTGACCTGCAGTACCGCCTCCCCTACCCGGTATACATCTCCGATGCGGACTTCATCCTCCAGCAGCCCTCGCAGCGTCAGATTTTCGCCGAATGCGGCATACGGCATCGGTTTGCCCAAGGACCGTTCCCAATACGGATAATGCTCCGAAGGATACGCGCACACCGCCTTATCCAAGCCGCCGTGATTGACGAGATCGGCTTGCCCGTCCCCTTCGAAATTCAATGAACTTAGAAACAAGGAGCCTTCCACAGGCTGCTTATAAATTCCGGTAGACAGGTCCTTCCCCTGGTAATCCACCGTTACAGGCTTTCCCACATTCAGCGATACAATGCCCATGGTCATGGAAAAACAACCTCCGCTATCTTTCTTTTCATCTACTATATGCAATCGGGTATGCCCTTGTCCAGAAGCCGTTTCAGTGGGAGGACCCCAAAAACAAAAAGGCCAACCAGAAGTCTCTGGTTGACCTAATCATACGAACAGCCCGGCAAAGCCGCCCGGACTGTTCAACCCTATGATCTCATCTCTTTCGCATCCGTGAACCGGACCAGGGCGATATCCTGAGGGGGATCATGATAAGAAGTAACACATTAAAATATCATCAACGTAACGTCCATCCACGTAGAACTCCCGGATCAGCCGCCCCTCTTCCTTAAACCCGCAGTTTCTGTAAAAGGAGAGAGCGCCCGGGTTGCTGGACAGCACCCGCAGCCTCAGCTTCGCAATGCCTTCCACCCGCGCCATATCCTTCGCCGCCTCGATCAACCGCTGTCCGATGCCCTGCCGCTGATGGGCAGGGTGGACCGCGATGTTCAGCTCGAGCACATGGCGATTGCTGTTAAGACCTGTGGGCGAACGGAAGCCGACGTAACCGCACAGCTCCCCTTCATGCAGCGCAACAAGCTGCGTGCCTGGCGGGCACTGCAGAAGATAATGGTCCCGTGAGCTCCATTTCAGGGGCTCCGGGGCCGTATTGCGATCCCATACCAGTTCGTCGAGTTCCATAAGCGCAGCGGCATCCTTCATTTCCGAGAAACGGATGGTCACTGTCTCTTGACGGGTATTCATCGACATCCCTCGCTTCGATAACCATTCCCTATATTATAACAGACCGGTTCGGTTCCTGCAGACGAGTTTCACGGGTTGCGATTTACTGTTCATGAACGCCGCCGTAAATATCCACGACGCAGCCTTGTTCGTCATTTCCGGTCAACCGCTTGAAATCGTCGCCCGAGATGCGAACGCCTCCCGTGCGGTAGCGGTTCTGGACCGTATTCGCGGATACATCCTGCCCGTTTATCGTGACACGGGTCTGCTCAGCGCCATCCATATGATAAACGAATGTTACCGGAACGCCGGCATAGTTGAATTGGAACTCCAAGCCATCCAGCGCCTTCGGCAGAACCGGGTCGATCACCAGGTCGCCTCCCGCTTCGCGGATGCCGAGCGCATTGGAGATCAGCTGGTTCATGTAGATCCCCGGACCGCTGGAATAAATCCGCCATCCCCCTTTGACAGGTATGTCTCCGCTGCGCAGCGCATCAAACGATTCCTGGGCTTCGTAGCGCGTGTTGAACTTTCCGTCCGAGCTGCTGAAATATGCATTGCTCTGGCGCAGCTCCGCATTCGGCACCACTTCAGTGATGCCGATCGGATTGATGCGCTCAAGCCCGCTCCAAACCTCGCTGCTCTTGCCGAGCTTGGCCATGGCTTCGACAAAGCGGATATGGGCATGCACATATTGAAGGCCAACCTCCCGGCCGAAATTCGCCGCCTGCTCCGCCCGTTTAAAGTGGGTGCTGACGCCGCCGGCATATACCGCCGGGCGGTTCATCAGCCTTACGCCGTCCGGACAGAACAGCTGCTCCCGGATAATCTCATAATGGCTGGCCGCCTGCTCCGGGGTCAGCAGCTCGCTGATCATGCTGCGCGTCATTGGCAGCAGGCGGTACTGGATCCCCGTTTCCTCATCGGAAGGATGCAGCAGGAACCTGCTCTGCTCCTTGCTCTCCATATAGACAAAGCCCGGAATGACTTCGGAGTTCAGGATATACGTATTGAAATCCCGCTGAATTCCTTCCGCGAGTTCCCCCATCGCACCCGACAACGCTTGATCCACGCTTTCCATGACGCGGGAGAACTGGTTCAAGGTCTGATACGTCAAGGCGACCGTCCAGCTGCTGACCATGAACTGCTTCAGCTGGGCGTTAGCCGGCTGCAGCGTATCGTCCCAGTCCCCGTCCCCATAAGAAGACAGATGGGTACCATGTAGGAAATGCTCCTGAATGTAGGCTATTTGCTTCTTCACATGTTCAAGCACGGTGTACATCCGCTCCGTAAAATCGAAGCTGTGCTTTCTCGTGTAAGGAACGGCCGACTCCAGGATGCTGTAATCGTTGGTAACGGCCAAATAATCGCCCAGCACCTTCAGCGGCCATACGATGATGTCGCCGTGGCTCTCTTCCTGCTGGATATGGGCATACTTATCAAACATGAACCACTGCGGCCAGTTTCCGTCATCCTCATATTGGTGGGAATACACCTCAAGCAGGATATCGCGGACCTGCTCGTATTTATGCGTGGCCATGAAGTATTCCACGGGTCCCTGGCATACATCGCGCGTTCCCCACGCCGCACCGCCGTACTGTTCCAACCCGTGCGGCACCGAATAATGGACGAGCATGTTGTGCGTATACCACCAGGCAAGCGCATTGACTTTGAATAGGCCGTCATCCTGCCCGTTGTTCAAGCTCAGATGGAACCCGTTCATAACGGACGCGTAAAACGAACGGTAGTTTGCAATCTCCTCATCCGCATTCCGCGCCTCGATTGGAGTATCCGCTGCATCAAGGCTGCCCTGCACCGTCATGGCCCACTCGGCACTCTCGGCGAGCTCGAGCACCGTTAAGGAAGCGCTCCCCGGCGCGACATTGCTTGCCAGACAGGTTTCGTCCGTCACCTGCATTTCGGCTCCCGTCACCCCAAGCCGATAATGCAGATCCTTGTACACGGACGCGCTCAGCGAAGCCGAATCGGCACGGAACGTGAGGATGCCGTCTTCCTGAACCACATGATAAGGCACTTCATATTCGTTGACATCCATCGTCATCTGCATGGTCACCAGATAACGGTAGGCTCTTCCGCTTTCCGAACAGACCTGAAGCGTAACCTCCGGCGCCGCGGCGGATGTGAAGTTCGTGATGATCAGCTTGTCGTTTTCGGTTTTGTAATACCAGCGTACATAGTTAAACCCGATCTCAAACATTGACGGCATCGTCAAGAGGCGGTACTGTCCGTCCATCTCGACATAGATCCGCTGCCCGGAAGTCTTGGGCACGTTCAGCGCGTTCCGCGCATGACTCATCATTTTGTTAAAGTTCGTGTTCCCCGTCACCAGCTGGGAATTAAACACGCCATACATGTAGGAGGTGGTCGTGATGACCGGACTGCCCAGCTTGACGTTGTTGCCGCTCATCAAGATATGGCCGTGCGGACGTTCAACGCGAAGCTCCTTCTCCTTCAAGACGATATGCTCATAGGTGTCCGTGAAGAAGGAAAGCAGCGTTTCCCCGTCTCGCTCCTCTTGGCGGCGCACAGGATACAGCGCGTTCAGTTCGTCCGCCGTCAGCGGCACGGTCTGCAGAGGTTCGCCGAAGCGGTCGGAACGTTCCAACTGCGGCAGCTTATTGCCCGTATCGGTCAAACGGCGTGCTTCCGCCTGCTGCCAGGCGGCCTGGAGCTCTTCCTGGTATTCGAGCGCAGTGACGGCATCCGGATGATCCTTCTTAAACAAACCGTAGAATACGAACCGGGCCGTCCCGTTCAACGTTACGCGAGGGGACTGCAGAGCCGTATAGGCAAACTCGTATTGATATACCTTATTCGGGAGGTTCTCTTTGAATAAGGCCTCTGCCCGATTCGTCTCTTTATAGGAAAGACCGAAGAACTGAAAGCCGTCCGTGGCATACCCGACCGCCGATGTCAGCGATCCCTGCTGAAGATAAGGGAAGACGCCACCCTGCGGCTGATTTTGGCGGGAGCACACGACATAACCCCGATCTTCCTGCCGGAATACCGCATGGTCGATGTATTGGGACAGGTACGCTTCATTGTTTCGGACGGCGCCCGGATGGGCAATCCCGATATCCTGCCCGTAAACGACGTCGGCTTGTATTCCTTCCCCTTGGAGCTCGATGTCCCAAAACCACGCGCCGGCATCCGTTGGGGTAAACCGTATCGTATAGGCTACTCCCTTGACGCTGCCTTCCCACATCATCCGGTTATCCGCATGAGTGACCACGCTTCGGGAATGCACCCCGAGCATGGGAACGGCCTCGATGCCGTCTTCGGTATGGATTCTCAGAAACAAATTGTTGAGGGCGCCGTCAATCGGATTGGAGAGCAGTTGATTGATCATCGTCGTGCCGTAAGCAGCTTGATAAAGATCTCCGCTTGGCAAAAAGGTAAACGTCAATTCTCCCGCCTGGAGTACAACTTTCGCATCGTTCATTACATGATTGGCTGTCACAAGTTTCACTTCCTATTCTGCATAAATGATGTTGGTCCGCGTTATTTCCGAAGCCGAAATCGTCTGATCTCCGTATCCCGGCTATTCCTTCCGACCATGAGGTCGAACTCGCCGGCATCGCTCATGAAGGACAGGTCCGAATGGTGATACCGCAGCTGTTCTTCGGTCAGGGAAAAGGCGATTTCCTGCCGTTCTCCCGGCTGCAGCAGCACCTTGCGGAAGGCCTTCAGTTCCCGGACCGGTCTGACGACCTCGCCGGAACAGTCGCGGACGTACAGCTGGACGACTTCTTCCCCGGCCATATCGCCGGCATTCGTGACAGATACTTTGATCTCAAGCGGCTGTTCCGAAGACATCTCTTCCGCTGAAAGCTCCATGTTTCCGTATTCGAATTCGGTATAGCTTAGGCCGAATCCAAAGGGCAGCAGCGGCTCATTCGGAATGTCCAAATACTGCGATACATAGCGCACCTGCGCATCCGGCGCACCCTTCGGCCGCCCGGTATTATAATGGTTGTAATAGACCGGCACCTGTCCGACGGAATAAGGGAACGACATGCTGAGACGGCCGGAAGGATTGATCTCGCCAGTCAGCAGCGAAGCGATGGCCGCCCCGCCTTCGCTTCCCGGGAACCAGGCTTCCAGCACGGCATCGGCCTCATCCAGCACGCCGTGCAAATCCAGCGGGCGGCCGTTGAACAAGACGGCTGCCATCGGCTTCCCCAGCGTTTTCAAATGGCGGATCAATTCGAGCTGCGGCTGCGGCAGCGTGATAAACCCGCGGCTGCCGGCTTCGCCGCTCATCTCGGAATCCTCGCCCAGCGCCAGTACGATCACATCGGCTTCCTTCGCGGTTTTCATCGCCTCTTCCAGCTGCTGACCGGTCATAGCGCTCACGCTGCAGCCCGCGGCCACCGTCAGCGCACCGGAAGGCAGCTTGGACCGCAGTCCCTCCTCCAGCGTGACGGCATCTTCTTTAGAGCCTGTCCAGGACCAGGGGCCGAGTATGTCGCCGCTGGCAGCGAACGGGCCGATCAAGGCTACGCGCTGCCCGCCTCTGAGCGGCAGCAGGGAGTCGTTCTTCAGGAGCACGCAGGATTTCGCCGCGGCTTCACGGGCCGCCTGACGGTGCTCCTCGCAGAACACGATCTCCCGTTCGGTTTGCGGGTCGGCTCCCCGCACAGGACGCTCGAACAGTCCAAGCCGCTTTTTCAATGACAGAATACGCAGCACCGCTTCATCGATCAGGCTCTCATCCACCCGTCCATCGCGTACCATTTGCGGCAAATGATGCACGTAGCTGGAGGTCATCATCTCGATGTCCACGCCAGCCTCGATGGCTCTTAACGCTGCTTCTGCCTCGTCCTCGGCAACTCCGTGAGGGATCAGCTCTTTGACCGCTCCCCAGTCGGAAATCAACACACCGTCAAATCCCCATTCGCGACGCAGCAAATCGCGCATCAATCGCTTATTGCCTGTAGCCGGTATGCCATCGACGGTATTAAAGGCGGTCATGACCATCAAGGCCCCCTCATCCAGCGCGGCCTTGTACGCAGGCAAGTAATACTCCCGCAGCTGGCGCTCGGACATGTCCACCGTGTTGTAATCACGGCCGCCTTCACCGGCTCCATAGGCGGCAAAGTGCTTCACGCACGCGGCCAGCCGATTTACGTCGCCGCTCAAGTCGTCGCCTTGAAAACCTCTGACAAACGCTCTTGCAAATTCACTGTTCAGATAGGGATCTTCCCCGGTCGACTCCATCACGCGACCCCAGCGCGGATCGCGCACAAGGTCCACCATCGGCGCAAATGTCACGTGGAGGCCGGATACCGCGGCTTCGCGCGCGGCGATTTCTGCGCTCCGCTCCGCAAGGACAGGGTCCCACGAGCTTCCCATGGCCAGCGGCACCGGGAAGATCGTTTTGAAGCCGTGTACGATATCGGCCATCATGAGCAGCGGAATTTTTAATCGATTTTTGCGCATATGCGCTTCTTGGACGGCTATCACTTCCTCCGCCCCCGCCAAACCCAGCACCGAGCCTGCATTGCTTACGATCTCATCGGTGATGCCCAGCGACTCCATCGGACCCGTAATTTGCCCTGATTCTTGAGCTCCTTCGAAAAAAGGGACGGCCAGTTGTATAAGCTGCGCAATTTTTTCCTCCAGCGTCATCTGCTCGACCAGAGAAGTCAGTTGTTGATCTGCCATTTCCCATCCTCCTATGTCTTAACCTTCACGATCCAGTCAATTCGAAACGTTTTGATTTTTGTCCAAGCCATGAAATATATTCATAAAACCTTATATTTAATAGGATTTTTTACCTATACATCCATTGTTTAAGAAGTGAGAAAATCAGCCCGTTTCTGCGCCATAATCGAAACGTTTCAATAAAAACGGACGAAAAAATCAGGGCAGTGGCAGCCAATCCAGCACACGCTGAATTTTACGGTCCCAATATCCCCATTCATGTCCGCCCGGCTCTTCCTCGTATGTCATCGGAATCCCCAGACTGTCCGCATATCGTCTAAACGTTTGGTTATCATGATATAAAAAGTCTTCCGTTCCGCAGCACTGATACAGCATCGGTTTGTTACCCCCATATGCCGCGAATTCCGAGGCTAAATACAGCAAGTCGTCCCGGCTTCCCCGCAATCGGTCGACGCTTCCGAACAAGGTACGGATTTCGTGCTCCTGGAAGCCCGGTCCCGCAGCCCGGCTGGCGAGATCCAGCCCTCCCGACAGGCTTGCGCCGGCCGCATAACGCTCCGGATCACTCATGGCCAGCTTAAATGCGCCATACCCGCCCATGGAAATTCCGGCGACAAAGGTATCTTCCCTGCGTCCGGACACCGGAAAGAACGACTGAACCAGCCGCGGAAGCTCCTCGCTCAGGAAGGTAAAGTAAGACGGGCCGCTCGCCATGTCCATATAATAGCTTCGTCCGACTCCCGGCATCACGAGTGCGATGCCTTTATCCTCGGCGTACCGCTCGATGGACGATCTGCGCATCCATTCGGTCTGGTCCGCGCCCCGGCCGTGAAGCAAATAAAGCACCGGCAGCTTCGAAGAAGAACCGTATGGCATCAGCGCGGCTTGCGGTATAAAAACCTCGATGCCGGTAGACAGCTGCAGTGTTTCGGAATAAAAATCACACGTGATCCATGCCAAGTTCCTCATCTCCGATCCGGTACATTAACTTTCTACTTTGCTCTTCCCTGCAGATGCACGCTCCATCATTTCCGTTGTCAGCATGTACGACTGCTTTACGGATTCGCCGCCCAATATCTGAAACAGCAGATGGGCTGCAAGCGATCCCGCTTCGCTCTTGGGCTGTCTGATGGTCGTCAGCGGCGGATTCACGTATTCGGCTAATTGGATATCGTCGAATCCGATGACGGACACATCATCCGGCACCGAAATTCCGCTTTCCTCGAATGCCTTCAGCCCTCCGATGGCCATCTCGTCGTTGCCGTAAAATACGGCCGTAGGGAGCGACCCCTGCATAATCATCATCTTGGTGGCGTTGTAACCACCCTCGCGTACGAAGTTGCCGCTGAGGCGCCACTTCGACTGTTCTTCCAGCCCCGCCTCCGCTAGTGCCCTTAAATACCCTTGATAACGCAAATGATTATCGTACGAGTCCGACGACCCGCTAATATAGGCTACGTGCCGATGTCCGTTCTCCAGCAGGTAACGAGTAGCCGTGTATCCTCCCTGCTCCCCGTCGACCAGCACATTGACCAGGAATTCGCTGCATAACGGCCGATCCATCACGACGATCGGAAATTGAGGCCCGGAGGTCTCGATCAGAACTTCATCGCGAATATTGGGCGCGAGAATAATGGCGCCGTCGGCCCTCTTCTCCCGCAAAAATTTAACCGCCGTCGAATCCCTGCCGCCCATCGAGCTGCAGGCTATCAGATCATACCCGTTGGTCAAAGCAACTTCCTGTACGCTTCGGATCAACTCGGAATAATAGGGCCCGGATAAATCCGTCAGAATTAGAGCGATTGTCTTGGTGCGGCTCCGCTTCAAATCCATGGCAAATCCGTTCTTCCGATAATTCAGCTGTCTTGCTGCCTCGAGCACCTTTGATCTTGTCTTGGAACTCACTCTGCTGTCGCCGCTTAACGCGTATGAAGCCGTCGACAAGGCGACTCCAGCGAGCTTTGCCACATCTTTTATCGTTGCCATTTCCTTTCGCCCCTTCTAATACTTAAAAACTCTATCTATCTTATTTCATGCCAGAGATCGTATATCCTTCAATAATATGTTTTTGGAAGAAAGAAAATACGATGATGATCGGAACAACCATAAATGCAGCGCCTGCCATTTGCAGACCGAAATCGGATCCGTGCTGCCCTTTGAGAAGCTGCAAACCTACCGAAAGCGTGTAAAGCTTCTGGTCGTTAGCCATGATGAGAGGCCACAGGAAGCTGTTCCAAGCGCCGATGAAGGCCAAAATTCCCTGCACCGCAAATACCGGCTTCGTGATCGGAACGATCAAACGGAAGAAAATCCGCAGCTCTCCCGCGCCATCCAGCCTTGATGCCTCGATCAGATCCGTCGGGATCGTCGACATGAACTGACGGAACAGGAAAATACCGAAAGCGCCGACCAAGCCGGGGAGCACGATGCCCGCCATCGTATTGGTCAAGCCCATGGCGTTAATCAGCAGATACACCGGAATCATGGTCACCTGTCCCGGAATCATCATCGTGGCGAGCACGAGATAGAACAATTTTTTGTTGCCCGGAAACTCAAACTTGGCGAATGCATATCCTGCAAGCGCGTTGAGGAATAGACCCACAAATGACCAGAACACAATAATAAGCGTATTTTTAAGGTAGACCATAAAGTCCAGCTTCGTAAATAAGTCCACATAATTTTTCATGGTAAATTCTTTGGGCAATAACGTCGGCGGAACCGCCGTAAATTCATTCTCCGGCTTGAACGAGGACGTGATCATCCAGATAAACGGAATCATCATCAGCAGTCCCCCTGCAATGAGCAGCACCGTCATGACCGTCTTTTCTATTCTTTTCGCTGCCATACCCTAAAGCCTCCTTCAGTTACGATACGGAACATCGCTTGCATCTTAATACTCGACATCTTTTTTCTTGACTGCGAATTGCGCGATCGTCACAACAATGATAATGAAGAAGAGCACAAACGATCCTGCGGCCGCATAACCGAAATTACTGAGCTGGAAGCCATTGTTGTATATGAAGAGGGCCATCGACATCGTGGAATTCAGCGGTCCGCCCTTGGTCATCACCAGCGGCTCTTCGAAGAACTGAATCCAGCCGATCAGCGTCGTAATGGTGACAAAGAAGGTCGCAAAGCTGAGCAGCGGAACGGTGATGTACAAAAGCTTCTTCCACTTGCTCGCGCCATCGATCTCCGCCGCTTCATAATAGGAACGCGGAATGCCCTGGAGGGCGGCAAGGAATATAATCATGTTAAGACCGATCGATTTCCATACAGCCAGAAGGATCAGCGATAACTTGGCAAGCGTGGGATCATTCAGCCACTGCTGCGCGGGAATACCAAACCAGGATAACATATGGTTAAAGAGGCCATAATGGCTGTTATAGAGGTAACCCCATACAACCGCGACCGCCACAATATTCGTAATCGAAGGCATGTAATAAACAACGCGGAATGTCTTGAACAGCCATCCCGTGCCATAGTTAAGCAGCAATGCAGCGCCCATGGCCAGCATAACGACAAGCGGAACTCCGATAATAACATAGAACATGGTGTTAAACATGGATTTCAGGAAAACCGGATCTTTAAATACATTCATGAAGTTATCGAAGCCGACGGCTTCAATATTGGAGTAATTGGCGAGACCCGCCAGGTCGATGTTCGTGAAGCTGATGACAAGCGCAATGATGATCGGAATGATTGAGAACGTCAGAAGCAGCACCAGCGCTGGAGCAATAAACATATAAGGGTACTTATAGCGGTTAAAGCGCTTGATAAAGTTCTGCAATGTCATTCACCTCCTGCAAAAATGGGTTTCGATGATACGCTATGGAAGCAGTCAGGCTTGTTTCATCATCGTCTGAAGAAACAAGCCGGGCTGCGTTACACGCTTTTGTTATTTGGATAGAATTTCGGTAGCCTTCGCGTTCAACTGATCCATTTCGGTCTTGATGTCCGCACCGCCCACCGTGATTCTTTCAAAGGCACCGATGGCTTCTTGGGAAACCGCATCCCACTCTTTGATGAACGGAACAGGTCTGGCGTTCTCAAGCTGTTTTCCGAATGTAGCGAAGATCGGATCTTCAAAGCGTTTGTCTTCCCATGCGCTCTTAATGGCAGGCAAGTTTTTGGATACATCGTAGTTGGTCAGCTGCGATTCTTGTTCACTCATGAAGGAGATGAATTTAACGGCTTCATCTGCATTTTTGGTGCTGCTGAATACGGACATGTTAGCTCCGCCAAGGAACGATGCGTTGTTTTCTTTTGCAGGAAGGGTTGTGGTTGCCCATTTACCCTCAATCTCAGGCGCTTTATCCTTCACGCCTTGAATCATCCAAGGACCGCTGATGAACATCGGGAACTGTCCGTCCTTAAATGCGGCAAACAGATCCAAATCGCTCGCAAGCGGCGTCATGCCTGTGTCGTAGAAGCTCTTCAGGTATTCCATGGCTCCCATGAATTCCGGCTCGTTGAAATGAGGCTTGCGGTTCTCGTCGATCATAGCGCTTCCATTCTGCCAAGCAAACATGGACAGGTAGTTCATGTCTTTGGCATCGATGGTGATTGCGTAATTGCCATTACCTCTGGCTGCCAGTTTCTGGCCGGCATCCTTCATCTCATCCCAAGTCTTAGGACCTTCAGGATAGCCTACTTCAGCAAGAATATCGGTGCGGTAGAACAATACGCGTGTTTCCACGTACCACGGAATGCCGACAACCTTGTCGTCGTAACTCATCGTTTGAACGGCACCGTCGAAATAATTTTCCGGCTTCAAATTCGGATATTGCTCAAGGTACGGCGTCAGGTCAAGCAAAGCGCCGGCTTGCGCGAATTCAGGAATCCAGGTTGTACCCATCTGCACGACGTCCGGGCCGCTCTTCGAAGCAACCGCCGTCAACAGCTTGTCATGCGCGCTTCCCCAAGGAATGGATTGAACGCTTACCTTCACGCCGGGATTCTTCTCTTCGTATTGCTTAATCAAAGTTTCGTCCGTTTCGTCACCCATCAACCAGACTTTCAGTTCCTTCTTGCCGCCGCCTTCGCTGCCTCCGTCTGCTTTCTCAGACCCGCCCGAGCATCCGGCTAATACGACCGAGAACACCAGCAATGCTGCCAACGTCCACAATATTGATTTTTTTCTCATTCTACATTCACCCCGTTTTTAATGTTTACCAGCATGCAAAACGTAATGCAAAACTTAAATTGAAAGCACTTACTTCGAAACGTTTCGATTTTATTCGAAAAAATAAAGACGCCGGATAAAGGTTATTTCTATAATCCTAATGTCTCTTCATTCCCCATATGGAGCACATTTCCATGGTTATCCTTAGGATATTCATGCTCTTGTGTAAAAAAAATAAGAAGATCGCTTGCCTGATAACTTCAAAAAACGCATTTTGTTTTGAAACGTTTCGACACGTTCATTATAGCTCCCCCTGAGAGCGATTTCAATATCCTTTTTATTTTTTTTGCAAGGCGTTTCTTTGACAAGGGCTGTAAGCTATGAACCGCACGCAAAAAAGCAGCAGGCTCCGAAGCATGCCTGCTGCTTAAATATGGTTCTGCCGTGATCCGTCACTTTATTAGTGCGCTAAGCGTTAAGATGTCGTTCCTTCTTGTCATGACTGTCATGGCCCAGCCCCCTGTCCCTGCTAAGCCGGGCATGCATCGCAAACGACAGGAATGACAATACGGCAACTCCTGCGGCCAACCACGCCACCGGGGTCAGTCCGCCGCCGTCATACATCGTTCCCATGGCATAAGGCCCGATCACCCGGCCAGCGGCTCCCATGCCGCCGGTCACGCCGATATAGAACGGAGCGGCTTGTCCCGCACGTTCCGAAATAAAAGCCGGGATCGCTGGCGAAATCAGCATTTCGCCCAATGTCGCCAGCACCATCGCAAGGATCATGCCCGGATAGCTGTGCATCGCCACGATCACGACATAAGCCGCCAGATAGAACAAAGCGCTCGCGGTCATCTGACTGCTCTCCGTGCGGGCCGCCCATCGCTTGATGGCATTGGTCAGCGGCTGAGCGGCGAAGATCAGGATCCCGTTCAGCGTCCACAAATAACCGTAAGCCGTCTTGGACATCCCCTCCGAGATGATAAACGGAGACACGCCCGTGTTCCAGATGGAATTGCCGAACCATAGGAACAGCGAGCCCAGTCCCATAAAGAGATAGATGCGGGTGTTCCCAAGCAGTGCCCATGCGCCGGGCCCCGCCGGAAGCGGACTCTTGGGCTTCGGATGATGCGACCCGGGGGACGCGTCCGTTCCGCCCAGCTTCGTCAGGTAAGACAGGAAGAAAATCGCAAAGCCGAAGGACGTGACGCCGTTTAAGACAAAGCTTAAATGATACGATATCTCCGCCAGGAACCCGCTCATGGCCGTTCCCAAGGCTACGCCGATATTATTGGCAACATAGATGACGTTAAACAATTCGCCCCGCCGATCGGCAAACCGGAAGCCGATAAAGGCCTGGATGGCCGGCATCGATACGGCGTTGCAGAATCCGATGAAGCCCATCATCGCGATGAACAAGCCCCATAATCCGTTAATGAACGGAAGGGTGAACAATCCGAGGGCATTCAGCAGGAGCGAGCCCACGATCAGCCTCTTCACCCCGACTCGGTGATATAACGCGCCGCCAAGGAGCTGACCCGCGATGCCCCCCATGGACTGAATCAAGATGACAAAGCCCGCATCCTGCATGCTGCGTCCCAGCTCGTCGAATACGTACATCGTTGTCAGCGGCCACATCAAGGAGCCGCCCGCGGAGGCAACGAGACTTGCAACAAGAAAACCTTTTACTTCCTTAGGGTACTGCTCTAACCATTTCATGTTTATTATCTCCCAGCAGCCTCGCAGCAGTATATTTACGTTTATAACCTAAAATAGCCCCACAAAGTGGAGCCTATGCTCCGATGCTTATTCCAAATACTTTGCGGGGCCCCCAAAAAACTTTATAAATTCTAATATGTTAAAAAAAAGCCCACATGGGCTTTTATAAAATTCTTCTTAAAGGAAAGAGGCAAGGGCCTCCTATTTTGATACTCCATAAGCCTGTATGAATGCACAATGCTTGTCATGTCTTATCGCCCAAATCCTAGTATCGCTTGAGAGATCCATTTTTAGCAAGCACACTCATTGACGCTTTACCTTAACAGCGAACAGGACGCGAACACGCGAACAACGGATCTTTTTGGGTCTGAGTAACGCCTTGGTCCTGATCCACTCTCTATCCTGATACTCTCCTATCGGAGTTTGAATTTCTCGCTCTTGCAGGTATGCGTATTTGAACCGAGGTCCCGACTCCGACTTTGCTGAAGATGGACACGCCGTACTCGCTCCCGTAATGCAGCTTCACCCGCTGGTCAATGCTTAAAAGAAGCCCCGTGAAGGGGCTTCTTCTGCGTTAACTGTCCTTGGGCCATCCGTCTGCCAAGGATGGGTCTATCGCTTTACTGCTTCCGCTTCACCTCGACTACCGTCGAGAAGAAGGTAGCCCCTCCGCCCATGTCGGACAGCCTGTCCGGCGTAAGGGCGTTGGCGCGCTGCTTGCGGCCCTCGCCTTCCCACCACAGGCCTTGGCTGACTACGGTGCCCGGCAGCATTTTATCCGTCACCTTCGCCCGGACTTCATAGGTTCCGCGGTCATTATATACGATGACCATCTCGCCGTCCTGGAGCCCGC